>JAILCM010000194.1 GCA_024680155.1 Treponema sp. | reverse complement strand
CGCTGATGCTGAAAAGTTCATCAACGGAAAAAACCGCATGGCTCCAGTTGTAAAATACTTTGCTGAAAAACTTGGAAAAGATGTTACATTCCTTCCAGATGCTCTTGGACAGAAAGCTGCAATTGACGCTCTTCCAGAAGGAGCAGTTGCAATGCTCGAAAACGTTCGCTTCCACAAGGAAGAAACTTCTAAAGATGCAGCTGAACGTGATGTTATGGCAAAAGAACTTGCAACATACGGAGATATCTTCGTAAACGATGCATTTGGAACTGCTCACCGCGATCAGGCTTCTACAGCTTCTATCGCAAAGTTCATGCCAGTTGAATCTGTTGGTGGATTCTTGATGGAAAAAGAAGTTAAATATATTCAGCCAATGGTAGAAAATCCTCCAAAACCACAGGTAGCAATTATTGGTGGTGCTAAGGTTTCTTCTAAGATTGCTGTTCTTGAATCTCTCTTGAAGAACGTTTCTGCCCTCGTAATTGGTGGTGGTATGGCTTATACATTCCTCAAAGCACAGGGACACAAAGTTGGTATTTCTTTGGTTGAAGACGATTTTATAGATACAGCAAAAAAATTGCTTGCTGATGCTGAAGCTAAGGGAGTTAAGATTGTTCTTCCTGTAGACCACGTTGCTGCAGACAAGTTCGATGCTGCTGCTACTCCAGTTGCAGTTGACGGTGTTGATATTCCAGACGGACTTATGGCTATGGATGTTGGTCCTAAGACTATTGAAGCTTACAAAGAAGTTCTTTCTACAGCTAAATCTGTTGTATGGAACGGACCTGTTGGTGTATTCGAATTTGATGCATTTGCAAAGGGAACTGCTACTGTTGCTCAGCTTGTTGCAGATGCTACTGGTCGTGGTGCTATGACTGTAGTAGGTGGTGGTGACTCTGTTGCTGCTGTAAACAAGTTCAAACTTGCAGACAAAATGAGCCACGTATCTACTGGTGGTGGAGCTTCTCTCGAATTCCTCGAAGGAAAAACTCTTCCTGGTATTGCAATATTAGCTACAAAATAACTGATAATGCGCGCGAGTTTTCGCAGAGCGAAAACTCGCGAATGTCGATACATCGACCGAACAATTTTGGCAACAAAATAAATATAAATAGTTTCAATTTATATTAAAAGCGGGGATTTTTTGAATTATAATTCAATTAATCCTCGTTTTTTTTGTGTAATGTCATTTTTTTTTTTATAAATTTTTAGCAAATTATAAAAATTTGATGTTATACTTTTTTTATGAAAAAGAATCCTTTCAAAATCACTAAAAAAAATCTTCATTTTATGGAAGCGATATTTTTATTTACATGCTTTCTTTTTGGATGTTCGCTTTTTTCGTTAAAAGAAAAAACTGGAGAAGTTGTTTTTTCTGTAGATTCTAATACTTACGCTAAACTTGTACATTCTGACTCTATTCAACTGTCAGAGAAACTTTTTTTAGATGTTGAGCTAAAAGGCGGTTATTCAGCGGTAAAAACAATTCCTTGTACGGAAAATGCAGTTGCAAAGTTTGATTCCATTCCTGTTGGAACTGAACTGTTTGTTGAAATAAATGCGTATTTTGAAAATCAAGGTGAAAAGAAAATATTTTATTCAGGAAAATCTGAGTCGTTAATTATAGCGGAAGGCGAAAATCAGATTGAAGTTACACTAAAACGTGTAGAGCAGGAACCGCAAGAAGAGCCTACAGAGCCGGAAGTTCATATGACAATCTATATTTCTGGAACTGGTGATGATTCTGAAGGTGACGGAACACAAGAAAATCCTTTTGAAACTTTAGACAAGGCTTGTGAAAAAATAATAGAAGATGGTACAAAAGATACTGTCTGGACTATCTACATAATGGGTGACGTAACTGGACCTCATGATGGAACAAATAAGGCTGGAGCCCGGCAGTACACAAAAGATTTTGGTCGAAGCATTATTCCTTCTGAAGTCACATCTGAAAATGCAAAATCAATTATTCTTACAGGTTTTAATGGTCTTGATGCTAACGAAATTCCACAAGATAAGCTCAACCGTGGTCTTCAAGAGATTGCAGGTGCTGGTTCTGCTTATACGGGAACCGTTCTTGTTGTTGCAACAGAAGTTCCGGTTACTATTACAAATCTGCTTTTAACTGGAAGCCAAAACGATTCTACAAATAATAGTGATGATTTGTATCATACAAAAGGCGGTGGACTTTTTGTTTCCGAAAATTCAACGGTTACACTTTCTGATGGTCTATTAATTTCTGGAAATGATGCAAAGTACGGTGGCGGAGTGTACAATGAAGGAACTCTTTATATGGTGGGAACTGCCTGCATTGGAGATAAAACAGCAACTTCAGTCGCAAACGGTTATGTAAAAAATGGAAAATGTTCAAATGAGTATTCTTATGGCGGTGGTGTTTATAATAAAGGAAATCTCTATCTTGGATACGAAAAATATGTAAGCGAAACTGATAATGTTCCAAAAGAATTGACTGGTGGAATTTATTACAGTTTTGGTTATGATGCTCATGGTGGTGGAATTTATAATCAGAACGGAACCACAGTAATGAATTCAGGAACAATTGCTTATAATGACGGTGCTGGTCAGGCTGGTGGTGTAGATGTTAATTCTGGAACCTTTATAATGACTGGCGGTTCAATTCATCATAATTCTACAGGACATAGTGGTGGTGGAGTTTTTGTAAATAAAGATGCTGTTTTTGTTTTTGCTGGTGGAACAATAAATGCAAACTGGGCTACAAGTAGTGGCGGTGGCGTTTTTATTTCGGGTTCTGATGGAAATTATGGAAAAATGTTCATGTATGGAAATGCTGTCGTTGGAGATTTAAGCAAATCTTATGCACCAACTTCGCGTGATGGAGCCAATGCAACCGACGGAATGGGAGCTGGTATTTATACAAGCGGAAAACTTTATATGGGCTACAAGAGTTATATCAGCGACACTGAAAATGAACCTTCTGAGCTTAGTGGCGGTATCTGCTATAATTACGTTACTGATGGCAGTTATAATAGTGGCGGTGGTGGACTTTATATCAATAGTCCTTCTGCTGGTTCCAGTGCAAATGCAAATGTACGTATGAACAGTGGAACAATTGCAAATAATTCGGCAAATTCTGGTGGCGCAATCTATCTTAGTGGTTCAAGCAGTATTATTCTGAGTGGCACTGTTACAATTCCTGCTGGTGAAGAAAGAAAAAATGATATATACACACAGTCTTATCCATTTTATATAAAGGACTCATTACCGAATATAACCGAAAAAGAACCAATTTATGTAACTCCTAGTTCAGATTCAGGAAAAACACGATATTATAATAGTAATGTTGTAATAAAACTTGCAGAAAACGCTCTAATTGAAACTTTGGATGCTGTAAAAGACAAGTTTGTCGTTACTCCATTGGTTGCAACTTCTACAGGAATTGTTACTCATTGGGTTATTGGTAGCGATGGAAAAGTTGTTCAAAATACGATAAATCTTTTTGTTTCTTCTGAAGGTTCCGATTCAAATGATGGACTTTCGGCTTCGAGTGCTCTTGCAAGTCTTCAGGCTGCAATGAATAAAATGGATGATTCTTCCAAAGATTATGTGGTTACAATTAATGGTCAGATTTTGGGAGTACAAACTATTTCTGATTATAGTACAAACAATGGAAAAATTCAGGCAAATTCAATCAAAGTTGTTGGAAAAAATACTTCTAATAATATGTCGTATGAACCTAAAGATGTTTTTGATGGCAATTTAAAAGATAATGAAACTGGTTCAACGCTTACAATTGATACTGTTGTACCGGTAACGCTTTATGGAGTTGCAATAAAAGGCGGGCATGGTACTAAAAAGAATAGAAATCTTATTGGCGGCGGACTTTTGATTTGTGAAGGTTCGAGCGTTTCTGTTGAATACAATACACGAATTTTTGATAATTCAACTTTGGTAAACGGTAACGACCTTTCTGGTTATGGAGCAGGTGTTTTTGTTTCTAAAAATGCTAAATTGTTTATAGATACAAGTTCGTTGGTATTCAATAATACATCAGCTGCTTTAGGTGGAGGAATTTACGTTTCTGGTGGTGGTTATCTTAGAATTCAAAAAGGTTCTACAAGTCACATAAATAACAATCAGGCATATTTAAACGGCGGCGGAGTTTATCTTGAAGATGAATCTGTTATGGAAATGTATGGCGGTTATATTAATGATAATATTCTGCAATCAACAGATGCTGGTTCAACTGCAGGACCTGGATTTGGTACTGGTATATATGTAAGTAAATCTGCCAATTTTAGAATTAGTGGAGCGGCAACAGTTACAATTCCAAATGATGTATATTTACAGGATAATGTTCAAATTGAAGTAACTGACATTGTATCTGGTACTCCAAATGCAAGATTAACTCCCGAATCTTATCCAGCCGCAGACTTGGATGAAGAGTTATGTTTAATAAAACTGAACAATGAACTTTTATCAAGAACTTTGTCTTGGTCAGGCGTTGCAAGTCATTTTGAAATAACTCCAGAAAATCTTTCTAATGGACAAAAGCAATATTGGTTTGTAGACAGTTCAAATGATGGAAAGTTGTCAAAGAAAAATGGTATGGAGTTGAGTGTTGCACTTTCTTCTGGCTTAAAAAATGATATTTCCGTTGCCGTTACTTCAAATGGAAAAGAAATTAGTAACAATACACATCTTTCTGGTGGCTCAGCTCTTACTTTTACAGCAACTACGGGATTTAAAAACTATTTCTGGACATTTGACGGCGAAGATCAAAGGGCTTATACAGGACAAAATGTTTTTGAAATTGATACATCCAAACTACCAGTGGGAACTTATGTTGTTTATCTTGAAGCAACCGATTCTCAAGGTGATTTTTATTCTTATACCGCACAAATTGTGGTAGCTGCAGTCATTCAGGAGTAGATTATGAAAAATTATTTTAATAGAATAAAATTAGGTGCAGGCATATTTCTCGTTTTTTTATTGCTTCTTTCTTCCTGTTCAAATGTTTTTAGTAGAGAAGAACTGCAAAAATCAGATTCTCAAACGTATATTTTAATTTCTCAAGATTCGATTAGTTTTGATGAACGTTCTATACGCCCTACTCAGGAATATGCTTTTGAAAACCTAAAGAATATATATCTTTATGCTCAAAAAAGTGGCGGAACAAGGAAAAATCTTTTGAGCAATGTTGAAAATCTTACAAATGTTTATGCAAAACAAATTCTGCTTAATGATGGCGCTGGTTCTTACACTTTTGAACTTTATGGTTCATTAGACAGCGTGTGTTTTTATCAGAAGCTGGAAAACGTTATTATTGAAGAATCAAAAACGAATAAAATTTCATTTGAACTTTCTCCTGTAAAAAGCAGCGCAGATTTTGAAAATTCTTTTGAAGATTATGGTGGAATAAAAATCAAATTGAATTTTGAAGATAGTAATGTTGGTAAAACTGTAATAACTGTTGTTGATTTAGCCACAAATGAAAAAGTTGATGAAAAGACAATAACTTTATATAGTTCTTATGGAACAAGATCTGTAGAATATGAAAGAAATGCAACTTATACATCAGAAACTTCTGATACAAAAAGAATTGCAACAGGAACTTATCGTGTAACTTTTGATTTTTACTGTACATCAATTCAGGCGCAAACAAAAACAAACGGCGAAACAGAAACTGTAAAATACACTCAGCTTTTAAACAGTCTTCCGTATATCGTTCATGTTGAAAAAGGTCGTAACTCAATTCTTGAAGACACAATCGATTTAAACGAAGTTTATACAATCACTTATAAATATAATTATGGAAGTCAAAGCGGTGGACTTGCAGAAGGTTATACAACGGTAAATAAATATTCACGAAAATCAGAAAATATTGTTCTTCCTCTTCTTTACCGGGCATATTATTTGTTCGACGGATGGTACACGGCTGAATCTGGTGGAGAAAGGATTACAAATATTCCTACTGGTTCTTCAGGAGATATTACTGTGTATGCACGCTGGAAGGATCTTGGTGCTAGTGGAACGGATGCTGTTTTGTATGTAAATCCTAGTGCTGCTTATCATTATGGAACATCTAAAGAATATGGACTTGCAAATCTTAGTGAAGCGTTATACATCATTTCTAAATCAACGGCAGTTTATTATCATAATTGGACAATCAAAATAAAAGGTTCTGATTCGGGCTCGTATTCAATTGATGATGATGTTTACAGTTTTAAAACTTATACAGATTCAATTACACTTGAAGGAATTTCTACTCCAGTTGATGGACTTCCTGTTGACGAAATAAATGCTGGATTTACGTTGTCAACCGAAAACGGATATGTGCTTTCTGTAACGACGAAAAATCCTGTTACTATTAAGAATCTTAAAATTACTGGTGGAAATAACAGCGGAAATGGCGGTGGTATTTATGTTGGTTCTGCGGCAAATGTTACTCTTGCAGAAGGAACTCTGATTTTTAATAATACGGCAGAATATGGCGGCGGTTTGTATGTAGACGGTGGAACTGTTAATATAGAAGAAAATGCAAAAATTGATTCTTGTTCTGCAAAAAATGGCGGTGGAGTTTATATAGAAAGTGGAACTGTAACAGTAAAAGGAGAATCTTATTCGGCACAAGGACCTCTTTTAATGGATGATGATTCAGTAATTGCAAATTGCACGTTAATACCTTAGAATATGTGGTACATTTTTTTTATATTTTATACATTAATTGAGGTTTAAAATGGCTGGGCGCAGAGTTGTAGTAACAGGATTGGGATGTGTTTCTTCTGTAGGAAACGATGTAAAAACTGCATGGGAAAACGTGCGCAACGGAAAGAGTGGAATTACAAAAATTACTTTATTTGACGCTTCTGCACATCAGGTTCAGATTGCCGGTGAAGTAAAAGATTTTGATATAAACAATTATGGTGTAGACCGAAAAATGGCACGCAAAATGAGTCGAATGAGTAAGTTCCTTTTGGGTGCAAGTATAGAAGCTGCAAATGATGCTGGATTTACAGTAGAAAATCTTAAGAATGAAAAGGCTGGAATTGTAACTGGTGTTGGAATCGGGCTTTCTGATGATTTGGAAACTGCATATAAAAAATATCTTGATCCTGCAAGTGGGGTAAACCGTATTCCACCGCTCACAGCTCCTTTTGTTTTGAATAACGAAGCTGCTGCAGGGGTAGCAATGCATTTCCAGATTTTTGGACCTTCTTGGACTCTTTCTACTGCCTGTGCATCTGGTACAGATTCTCTTGGACTTTCTCTTGATATGATTCGTTCTGGTCGTCTGGATGTTTGTTTTGCCGGTGGTGTTGATGCAAATATCACTGGATTCAATATTGGCTGTTACCAGGCTTTGAGTGCGCTTACAAACAAATTTAACGAAACTCCAGAAAAAGCAAGCCGACCGTTTGACAAAAATAGAAGCGGTTTTGTTATGGCAGAAGGTTCTGCAGTTTTGATTTTGGAAGAATATGAGCACGCAAAAAAACGCAGTGCAAAGATTTACGCTGAAGTTGCAGGTTATGGTGCAAGTTCAGACGCTTACCACATTACTGCTCCACGCGAAGATGGTTCCGGCGGTGCTCTTGCAATGAGGCGTGCTTTTGAAGATGCAAACATGAAACCTTGCGAAGTTCAGTATTATAACGCACATGGAACTTCTACATCCGCAAATGATTCAGCAGAAACTGCAATGATTAAAACTGTGTTCGGCGAAGATGCAAAAAAAATCCACATTTCTTCTACAAAAAGTGAAATTGGTCATATGGTTGGTGCCGCTGGAGCAATCGAAGCTATCATGTGTATTAAAGCCATGGAAGATAATTTTGTTCCTCCAACAATCAACCTTGATGAACCAGATTTGGAACACGGTTGTGATTTAAACTATACACCAAATAAAGGCGTTACCTGCGAAATAAATGCTACTGCCAGCTGTTCACTCGGTTTTGGTGGACATAATGGATGTGTTATTTTGAGGAAATGCCTATAATCCAATTATAAACTATATAAGGACGGTAAATTTGAAGAAACATTTTGTAATTCCTTTTTGTTTGTTGAGCATTCTGTTATCATCGTGCGCTAGTACTATAAAAGTTGATTTTACACATCCAGCAGAAATGAATTTAATTGGGTCTTCGGTTTCTGTCCTCCCGTTTTCTACATCTTCAGGTTCAAGTTCAGAAAGATCCTGTTTTGAAGCATTAAACTCTCGTTTAAAAAAAGAAATTGTTCAATCAGGTTACCTTACTCTTATTGAAACAGATAGCCGTTATTTTGATAGTACTCAAAAAATAGTTCCAGATTATAGTATTACTTGGGAAGGTTCTCGCTTTGATGTAAATGATTATACAAGAACCTCCGAATGGAAAGATTCAAAAGGTAACTATCATCGTGATTATACGTATGTTCGAGAAGTAACGTTTGATTTTCATTGTAAAATTGTTGATAACAAAAGCCATGCGGTAATTGGTTATAAAGATTTTTCTTATAAACCAAGAGATACATCTTCAGAAAGTAGCAGCGAGCTTGATTCTTCATATGATATTTGTAATGGTTCAATTACTAAGGCAGTAAATGAAGTTGTAAAAGTTATTCAGCCTTATACCGAGCGTAAGAAATTAAAATTGCTTTCAAATAGTAATTCTGCTATGAAAACTGCAAATACAATGGTAAAGAGTGGGCTTATTTATGAAGGCGGAAGTGAATATTATAAAACTTATCAGCAAGAGAATATTTTTGAAGCCGGATATAATGCTGCTCTTTTGCTAGAAGCTCTTGGTAAGTATGATTCATCGGAATCTTTAATGGAAGAAGTTGCAGCTCGTTCAAAAGATAAAAAAGCTTTTAAAGCTCTTTTTGATATTCGCAAAGAAAAAGAATTAAATCAGCAGTTTCAGAATCAAGTGAATCCGCAGGAAAAGAATGAATTAAAAGAAGGAATAAATCCTTTTGATGATACCGAGCCTGAATTTTTGTTTGAAGCGGTTGATTCCGAAGATGATGAAAATGGACTTGAATTGCCAAAGAATACAAAAAGTTTGAAGAAAAATATTTATACAAAATCAGCTTGTAATGAATTGCTTTTATCTGCAAGATTGAATGATTTTGATAATAATTTTAAAGATGTCAGCTTTGCAATTCAATATCTTCCAGTGGTTTTGTATAACAATCATTATTCTTTTAAGTTTGGCGGCGGACTAAATTTTAAGGATGATGATGATTTGTCTCTTTTTATAAAGAATGGATTAGGTTTTAGTGTAGTTTCGTTTGATATTGGAACCTTTGTTATTCTGCGAAATTTTAATTTTGATTTTAATCAGTTTACGTTTGACAAGAATATAATTAATAAATTAGCTTTTGAAGCTTCTGCAGAACTTGATTTTCATCTTACAGAATTTTTGGGCATAAATCTTACTTATATTCCTGCTGAATTTAGTTTTGCAAATAATACTTTTAATGCAGATTTTAAGCATTCTATTAGTACTGGAATTGCTTTGACCGGGCGATATTTTTAATTTTGATTTTACACTAGTTTTAAATGACATTTTTTGATAAAATGTAAAAATAAAAATGCACAAGGGCATGGAGCACCTGCAAAGCAGCCGACCGCAACGAAGTGAGGACGGTGAGCGTTAGTGAAGTGCGGAACGCCCGACCCGAGCGAAGCGAGGGATGCGCCCAAATATAGGAGATATAAAATGGTAATTAAACCAATGGTTCGTTCTAACATGTGTCTTAACGCTCACCCAAAAGGATGCGCTAAAGAAGTTGAAAATCAGATTGCATACGTAAAAGCTCAGAAAGCAAAACGTGGTACTAAATCTTTAAAAGAGGGCGGAAACGGTCCAAAATTCGTGCTTGTTTTGGGATGTTCTACAGGTTATGGCTTGGCTTCTCGTATTTCTGCGGCTTTTGAATATGGTGCAGACACAATCGGTGTTTCTTTTGAAAAAGCAGGAACAGAAACTAAGGGCGGAACTCCAGGCTGGTACAATAACCTGGCATTTGACCGTGCCGCTAAAGCAGAAGGTCTTTTTACAGAAACATTCAGTGCAGATGCCTTCAGTCACGAAACCCGCAAAATGATTATTGAAGAAGCTAAAAAAGCTGGCAAAAAGTTTGACCTTATCGTTTATTCTTTGGCTTCTCCAGTTCGTTCTGATCCAGATAAAATTGACCCTAACAGCGAAAGTGGCGCTCACGTTCTTTATAAGTCTGTAATCAAACCAATCGGAAAAACTTATGCAGGTCTTGGAATTGATATTTTGACAGACACTCTTAAAGAATCTGCTGCTGAACCTGCAAACGAAGATGAAATTGCAAACACTGTAAAAGTTATGGGTGGTGAAGACTGGCAGCTTTGGATTGACCAGTTGAGTGCAGCTGGAGTTTTGGCAGAAGGTTGCCGCACTGTTGCATATTCTTACATTGGACCTGAATTAAGCCACGCAATTTACCGCGATGGAACAATCGGTCAGGCTAAAAAACACTTGGAAGCAACTGCTCACGCTTTGAACGAAAAATTGGCAAAAGAACTTGGCGGTGCTGCTTACGTTTCTGTAAATAAAGGTCTTGTAACACGCTCTTCTGCAGTTATTCCAATTATTTCGCTTTATCTTTCAATTTTGTTTAAAGTAATGAAGGCAAAGGGAACTCACGAAGGTTGTGTTGAACAGATGGAACGGCTTTTTGCAGAACGTCTTTACACCGGCGAAAATGCTTCTGCTGGTAAAGTTCCTGTTGATGAAGAAAACCGCATCCGTGTTGATGACTGGGAAATGAAAGCTGATATTCAGGAAGAAGTTAATAAGCTCATGGCAAAAGTTAATAACGACAATATTAAAGAAATTTGTGACCTTGAAGGTTATAAACACGACTTCTACGCTACAAACGGTTTTGATGTTGAAGGAATTGACTATTCTGCTGATGTAGCTAGAATGGACGAAATTTAATATGAATATTAAGCCAAAAGTCAGGGCGAACATTTGTATGAATGCTGACCCTGATGGCTGCAAGCGGGAAACTTTGCGTCAGATTGAATTTGCAAAATCCCGCAGGCAGGAGAGAGAATTAAAATCCTATAAAGATGGCGGACTTGGACCAAAGTTTGTGCTCGTAATTGGTTGTTCAACAGGTTATGGCCTTGCTTCAAGAATTGCCGCCAGCTTTGAATATGGTGCGGACACAATCGGAGTTTCTTTTGAAAAGGAAGCCACCGATGTTCGTACTGCAACTCCCGGTTTTTATAATAATCAGGCGTTTGATGAAGCAGCTTCTAATGAAGGTTTAATTTCCCGCACTTTTAATACAGACGCCTTTTCTCACGAAGCAAAAAATCTTGTAATAGAAGAAGCAAAAAAACTTGGACGAAAATTTGACCTTGTAATTTACAGTCTTGCAAGTTCAGTTCGCGTTGACCCCGATACTCACGAAGTTTATCAGTCGGTAGTAAAAACTCAGGATTGTTACTACAAAGGCTGGGGAATCAACATTTTGCAGGATTGTCTGATGGACGGCGAATCCGAAATTGCAACCGAAGAAGATATAAAAAATACTGTAAAAGTAATGGGCGGTGAAGACTGGCAGCTTTGGATTGAGGCGTTGGAAGCAGCAGGCGTTTTGGCAGAAGGTTGCCGTACTCTTGCTTATTCGTACATCGGTCCAAAAGAAAGTTACCCGATTTACCGCGATGGAACAATTGGTCATGCAAAAGCTCATCTGGAACAGACTGCAAAAAAATTAAACGAGCAGCTTGCATCGGAATTGGGTGGAGCGGCTTACATTTCGGTGAATAAGGGCGTTGTTACCCGTTCAAGTGCTGTAATCCCGGTAATTTCGCTTTATTTGTCGGTTTTGTTCAAAATTATGAAAGAAAAAGTCATTCACGAAGACTGTAACCAGCAGATGGACCGTCTTTTTGCCGAACGACTTTATACCGAAAAAAATTGTGCGCCGGGTGCTGTACCAGTTGATGAAAAAGGCCGAATCCGCCTGGACGAACTTGAATTGCGTGAGGATGTTCAAAAAGAAGCCGCCGAACTTATGGCAAAAGTAAATGAAGAAAACTTCCACGAACTTACCGACGTAAAAGGTTATATCCATGATTTTTATGCTATAAACGGATTTGAAGTGTAGTGTTGATTTTATACTGTGAAAGCCGCGGATGTGTAGATAAATAATTATTGTCATACCCCTTGTTTTTTGATAAAATGATAAAAATTCATAAGGGGTATTTCAACCATGCTAACTGGTCGTCATTTAATTCAGCCGGATGATTTAACGGTTTCTGAAATTGAAGAAATTTGTTCTTTGGCTGAGCAGATTATTGTTGATCCTAAATCATTTCAAGATGTGTGTCGCGGGAAAATTCTTGCGACACTTTTTTTTGAGCCGAGCACTAGAACGCGCTTGAGCTTTGAGGCGGCTATGTTGCGTCTTGGCGGTGCTGTTGAAGGTTTTTCTGATGCTGATAATACTTCGTCGGTAAAAGGCGAAACTTTGGCAGATACAATCCGCGTAGTTTCAAGTTATGCAGACGTAATTGCAATGCGTACTCCAAAAGAAGGTGCGGCTTTGCTTGCTAGTAAATATTCAGCTTGTCCAATTATAAATGCAGGTGATGGCGGACACTTTCATCCAACCCAAACTCTTACAGACCTTGTAACAATCCGTCAGCTTTTGGGTGGACTTGAAAATCATACTGTAGGTTTCTGCGGCGACTTGAAATTTGGCCGAACCGTTCATTCCCTTGCCGAAGCTCTCCGCCACTTTAAAGGCAATAAGTTCATTTTTATCAGTCCAAAAGAGCTTACCGTTCCTGATTATCTTATTACAAATATTCTTGAACCAGCTGGAGTAAAATACGAAATTGTAGAAAGTCTTGATGCCGTAATCGACCAGCTTGATATTTTGTATATGACCCGTGTTCAAAAAGAGCGTTTCTTCAACGAACAGGACTACATCCGCCTAAAAGACAGCTACATTCTTGATTCTAACAAAATGAAGCTTGCCCGCAAAAATATGATTGTTCTTCATCCGCTCCCACGTGTAAACGAAATTACCCCGGAAGTTGATGATGACCCACGCGCAGCCTACTTTAAACAGGTTAAGTACGGAATGTATGCTCGTATGGCTTTGATTGCAAAACTTACTGGAGCGAT
>JAILCM010000156.1 GCA_024680155.1 Treponema sp. | reverse complement strand
AATTCTATAAAACCGTCCGATTCCTGCAAAGTTTATATTGGCCTAACTTATTCAATGCCTTTGTAGTTTAGCCGGGCGCAAACATCCAACTCGCGTTCCGTGGCTTGCCTACGGCCGGTGCAAGCACTGCAACTGCGGGCAAAAAAAATGGCAAGCAGTTTTGCTTAGCAAAACTGCAACTGCGGGCAGTTTCAACTTTCACTAAAAATGCAACCGCCAGCCCGCAGTAGCACCACTCCATGCTCGCGACAGCCGGGTACAATCACTTATTAATTTAGTTCTACAAACTTGCCTTTGCCTGCAGCAAATCATTCTTACTAAAGAGACTTGCTCTTGCAGCGGCATCCGCAATATCATCCAAAGTTAGAGTACCTTTATCGCGAGCATCGGCAATTTTTTCATCCTTTTTCCAGGCGCACAAAATGCCTCTTGAACTGTTTACAACGCCACCTGCCTTATCAAGCAAAGTTGCCGCAATTCTTGCAGCTCCGCCCTGAGCTCCGTAGCCTGGAATCAAAAAGAAAGTATCTTTATATTTATCTCGCAAATAGCGCGCATCCCCTTCCTGAGTTGCTCCAACTACCGCACCAAAAATGCCGCAAGTCTGTTCAGGGTAAACGTTTTTCCATTCCTGACCAATGCGTTCAATTTCATTTCCAACTTTTTCAAGAAGAAGTCCACCGCCACATTCAGGGGCAAGTTTCTGGTGTTCAATATCAGTCATTCCAGGATTACTTGTACACAAAAGAACAAAAGCGCCCTTTCCGCCCTGCTCCGGTCCGCTAAATTTTGTAAAAGGCTGCAAAGTATCAAAGCCCATGTATGGATTTATTGTAATGATGTCAGTTTCAAAATCACCGGTAAAATGAGCGCGGGCATAGGCATTAGAAGTTGCACCAATATCTCCGCGTTTAATATCAGAAATTGCAATCAATCCTGTTTTGCGGATTTTCTGAAGGGTCTTAGAAAAAACTCTCATTCCTTCAAGTCCCATAGCTTCGTAATACGCAATCTGAACTTTAAAACAGCAGGCAGAATTATCTGCAACCACGCGTTCAATAATTGCCTTATTGTAAGCGTAAACTGCATCACACGGAGTAGAATATTGTTCTATTATATTCTGCGGAATGTAAGAAGGATCTGTATCCAACCCAACGCAAAGTGGACCATTTTTAAGAGCAAGCTCCTGAAGAAGCTGCATATTGTGCTTTGTACTCATAAAATAAATATAACAGAGAATTTAAGGATAGAAAAGTGGAAAAAAAACAAGGAAACAAACATTCCAGAACAAATGCATTATATAGCTATAAACCGTTGAAATATCATATTTTTTACCACAAAACAACACTTTATTCTTGTTTATCTTGCTGAAATGTTATATAGTTTATTTATGAATGATATTATCATAGGACGAGAAGATGAAATCAGACAGCTAAAAAAATGCTTTGAAGCAAAAGAAGCGCAACTTGTTGTTTTATACGGACGGCGTAGAGTTGGAAAAACATTTCTAATTAATCAATTTTTTAACGGACGTTTTGATTTCAAGGTTACTGGAGAATATGAAGGAACAAAAGAAGCGCAACTCCATAATTTTTTTACAGAATTAAACCGTCATTCAGAAACGAAATTTACTGCTCCAAAAAACTGGACAGAAGCCTTTGAACAGCTTCGTGAATATATTGAAAACCTTTCCTCTGAAGAAAAACATGTAGTCTTTATTGATGAAATGCCTTGGTTTGATACAAAAAAGTCAGGATTTCTTTCTGCATTTGAATATTTCTGGAACAGTTTTGGTTCCTCTCAAAATAATCTTTTGCTTATTATATGCGGCTCTGCAACTTCATGGATGTCTGATAATATTGAACAGAATAAGGGTGGATTATTCAACCGCCAAAGTTGCAGAATTTATCTTGAACCTTTTAATCTTTACGAAACAGAAAAGTTTCTAAAAGCGCACGAAATTGAATGGAATCGTTACACAATTGCTGTCTGTTATATGATACTTGGTGGCATACCATACTATCTTAATCTTTTAGACAAACGGCTGACATTTGATAAAAATATAGATAATTTATTCTTTAGAAAACGGGCTGAGCTTTGGGATGAATATGATCATCTTTATAAAACACTTTTTTCGAATAATGAAAATTACACAAAAGTTGTAGAACTTTTATCTTCCAAAAAGATGGGATTAAATCGTTCAGAAATTGCGCATAATTCAAAAATTTCTGATAACTCAAGTCTTACCAAAATTTTAAATAATCTTGTAGATTCAGGATTTGTACGGGAATATCCATATTTTGGAAAAGTTAAAAAAAATACTTACTATCAACTTTGTGATTATTTTACATTATTTTATTTTAAGTTTGTAAAACAAAATACAGGAAAAGATGAACATTTCTGGAGTAATATGATAGACAATCCTGCAAGAAGTTCTTGGGAAGGGTTGACCTTTGAGCAGCTTTGTAAAGACCATTCACGTCAGATAAAAAAGAAAATAGGAATATCTGGAATTTTAAGTTCAGAATCTGGATGGTCGGTTCCTAAAACAGAAGAACATGCAGGTGCTCAGATTGACATGCTTATTGACCGACGCGATAAAGTAATCAGCATTTGTGAAATGAAATTTTGCGGAGAAGAATATACTATTTCAAAGGATTATGACGAAAAGCTGCGAAACAAAATTGGCGTTTTTCGTATTGTAACTCAGACAAGAAAAGCCTTGCAATTAGTTATGATAACAACCTATGGAGTTACAAATGGAATGTATTCTTCAAGAGTGCAAAGTCAGGTTATTCTTGATGATTTATTTGAAGATGTAAAATTTTAAGGAGTCAGGATAAACTCTAATGAAATAAATCTTGTACTTCATTAGAGTTTATCAGGCAGGGTAATTACTTTTTGCCAAGTTTAATTATAAGTTCTGTACTATAAATGTCTGGTGTTGCACAGGTCTGATGTACGGTTTCATATTTTTCATCATAGCCGTCAGAAGTTGATTTTGTACTGGCAAGAACTTCATCTTTTGCAATTTCATCATTTCTTAAAGAACATACCACACCTTCTAGAACCTTTTTGATATACTCCGCCACAACTAAAGAGGACAATTGAAGAAACCAAAATTGATAAAAGACCTATTATTTTATTTTTTTTCAACATGTACACTCCAAATATTTTTATAAAGATAAAAAGTATGTTACACCAAGATAAAGCTTTATAGAATCAAGAAAATTGGTTTCATCATTTTTTACGCTAGGATCATCCATAATTTCCGGCTGAAATGGCGGCATCCAAAGTTCTGAACCAAAATCAAGTCCAAGTTTTCCGTATTTTAACTGCAGATTGGAATCTCTCCTCCAGCTCCTAAATACAAAGATGTATTTCCAAAACCTTCTGTAAAAATTATTCCAACCCGTGTTGTAACATATTTATAACCAGCAGAAAAATATGGACCTCCAGAAAAAAGATCTTTTGAACTTTTATGTGTTATATTCCAATACTCTTTTATCCCTAAACCAAGATTAAGACCACTGTTCCAGGCATAATCACAAGCAACATTTACTCCAGCTAAAGGCCTAAGCGTTATTGAAGAAGCCGCATCTGCACCAAATTTTAAATTAAAATTGCCTTCTGCAAACAAAACAGTTGCCGCTAATAAAAATGCAATTGCAAAAAACGATTTTTTCATTTTTTTAATCTCCATATATTTATAATAAAATCAAAATTATAAAAATCAACCAGCATAGATTCGAATATTACATACATAACACTATAATTCAATTTTCTAGATAAACAAGTCACATTTGGTCACAAAAGGGTCACATCTTGGTCACTACTCAACAATCGTATAGAACATAAGCATAAGAAAAATTGAAAATATGACCTTAATGTGACCTTTTTCTTCTTTAAAAATATTTCTTAGATGTTAAAATTAAGAAAAAGGATATTTTGCCATTAAAGTTAAATTGGAAGTAAAATGAAAACAAAAGTAATATATACAAAATATGCACTTAAATGTTTTAAAATTATTGCTATTTTATGTGCAATAGTTCTTTCTTCTTCAATTATATATAACGTTATAACTACCACATTTCCTTTATTAAAAAAAAACAATAAACTTTCATTTTATGAATTATTCTATACCGGCTATAATATAATTGTATTATCTTTATGCATTTTCTTAATTTTCTTTCCACAAAAATTTGGAATTACTTCTCTTATTGCTTTTATTTACGCATTTACAATCATCCCCTTTGAACAGGAAAACTACATGGGGATTATGATGTACTTTTTGGGTGTTGCATTGCTTTTTGTTCGAGGTCTTATGAAAAAACACACAAAAATTAAACTTATAATCATAATAGCTTCTCTTTTTGCTTTGCAAGTCAGTAACATTCGTTTTGGTTTTCACTATTTTATTAACTATTTTATATTAAGCTCCGGCGGCATTCTTGTATTATGTTTGTACACTTTTATTGTTTATGCTTATAATCAGAACAATCTTACTCACGAAGAAAAAAAACTTAATATTGCTTCTTATAACCGCCTGAACGAAAGAGACTTTAAAATTTTACAGCAGATTCAAACCGGTAAAAAATATTCCGTGATTGCAAAAGAAATGAACATGGCAGAAGGCTACCTAAAAAACCGGCTTCATCTTGTTTTTACAATTATGGAAGTTGGCGATCGTCAAGGCTTTATGACTTTTTACGATGATTACGAACTTTCTTACGACCCCGAAACTGCAATTCCAGTTCCTGACCAGTTGTAGAATTTTAATGTTTATTTTTCTTGACTTATACCATATACTTGTTTATTATATTAAACATTATGGCAAAGTCAACGGTAATTCTTTCTCCACAGGTAACAAAAACTCTAAAAACTGTAGGCCAGCAGATAAAGCTTGCCCGACTACGCAGAAAGCTTTCTGTTCAGATTATTTCTGAAAGAGCTGGTATCAGCAGGGCAACATTATGGTCTATAGAAAAAGGGGAACCAACCGTTTCTTTTGGAGCTTATGTTTCGGTCTTATGCGCACTAGGTCTAAAGGAAGATGTTCTTCTTCTTGCAAAAGACGATATTCTTGGAAGAACTTATCAGGATTTGGATTTGTTACCAAAAAAAAGGGCGCCTAAAACAAAGAAGGAATAGTAATGAAAAACGAAAGAGAAGTTTTGATTTTTGCAGACTGGTTAGAAAAAGAAAACTTAATTGGAACTCTTTATATATCTTCTGCAAGAGGTAAAGAAGTTTATTCTTTTGAATTTTCGGATTCCTGGCTTTATAACTTTTCTCACATAATGCTTGATCCAGATTTATATAACACAAAAGGAAGACAATTCGTTCCTTATGAAAAATCAATTTGGGGATTCTTAGCAAACTGCTTACCTGACAGATGGGGCAGAAAACTCTTAAAACGGAAAGAAGAAATTCTTGCAAAAAAAGAAGGAAGAGAAAAAAAAGAATTAACCGAATTTGATTATCTTGTTGGTGTCAATGATGAATCAAGAATGGGAGGCTTACGCTTTAAATATAAAAATGATTCCTCTTTTATTTCTGAAAATGATTTATACAATATTCCTCCGTTAGAAACAATCCGAAAACTTGAGGAAGCGAGTATTAATTTTGAAAAAGAAGAGTTTAAGAATGATAAATGGTTGAGGATCCTTTTATCTCCTGGTTCATCATTAGGTGGTGCAAGACCTAAAGCAACAGTTAAGGATGAAGACGGACAGCTTTGGATTGCAAAGTTTCCTTCAAATCATGATGAATATAATATCGGTGCATGGGAAAAAACAACCAGCGATTTAGCGAGACTTGCAGGTTTAAATGTTCCTGAAATACAAAAAAAGGATTTTTCTGATAAAGGTAGTACATTCCTAACAAAACGCTTCGATAGGATTTACGGTGATAAAAAAATAAAACGTGTTCATTATGCGTCAGCTCTGACTTTGCTTGGAAAAGTTGATGGTGCTAATCATAATGACGGAAGCAGTTATCTTGAACTTGTTGATTTTATAAAATCTAACAGTTGTCAGCCGAATAAAGATTTGGAAGAACTTTGGAACAGAATTGTTTTTTCTATTCTGGTATCTAATACAGATGACCATTTACGCAATCATGATTTTATTCTTACTGAAACCGGCTGGAAATTATCTCCACTTTTTGACGTAAATCCTAATCCGCTTGGAAAAGAATTATCTTTAAATATTACAGAAGATAATAACTTGAAAGAGCTTTCATTAGCATTAGATACAGCTAAGTATTATAATCTGCCATTTGAAAAGGCCCAAAGTAATGCAACAAGAATTGCAGATGTTGTTAAGAATAACTGGAAGCAGCTTGCAAAACAAAATGGTTGTTCAGCATCTGAAATAGAAATGATGAAAAGTGCTTTTGAAGATAAATCTAATTCTCTCTGGTTACAAAAAAATTGACAGTTGATAATTGGTATAACTTATATGTTACCACTATAACTGTGACTGCCCTCCATTTACTTCATTCAACTGCTTTTTAAGTTCAATTGTCTGAGAAGTCTGTCTTACAAGGCGCTGGGCAAGAATCTTACTAAGGAAAATACCATAGTGAGGATTCTGCCTGATCATCAAAAGGAAGTCGGCTTTTGGAATGCGGAGAAGTTTACAATTTCCAACTGCAAGAATTGTTGCGGTACGGCGGTCATTTAATAAGAAGGCCATTTCGCCAATGAACAAATCGTTTGGAGTAAGAACCGTTGCAAGTCTTCTGTTTGTATAAACTGCAAATCTTCCAGAAATAATAAAGAATAAATCATTACTGAGTTCTCCTTCGCGGCAAACAACTTCTTTATCTTTATATTCAACGGTTTTAAAGTTACTCATTTTTCCAGGAACCGCAGAAGCTGTGTTTCTAAGATTTACAATTGTAAAAGTTACGGCGTTTCCTTTTTCGTTATAAGTTAATGAATGAACTATACTTTTACTTAAAGAAATTCCTCGACCATGAAGCATTGTTTCATCTGCTTCTTTTTTTGCCATGTGAGATTTCCAATCAAAGCCGTTTCCATCATCCTTAATTGTAAATTTTGAAGTTGTATGGCCGATTGCGTAAGAAATTGTGATTTTTCTGTTTGCAAAACGTGGATCGGTGGCTTTTTGTTGAATCAATTTAATCATGTCGCCGCCACTTTCAAGCCATTCAGTTTTTTCCTGC
>JAILCM010000144.1 GCA_024680155.1 Treponema sp. | reverse complement strand
CCGCGCCGCCAATTGATTCTGTACCGCCGCCAACAGCCTCCGCGCCACGCACCAATTCCACGCGCTTTCTTAATTCTGCCCAGCCTTCGCAATTGAGTTGAAAATTCTGATTTTGAAAAACGCCTCCAAGACCCGGAAGCTCGCCTATACATCCTAAGCCCAGGCAAACTTCACAACGCTGGCATTTTAATTCCCCCACCCTGTAATTCACGTCTTAATCACCAAAACAAATTCCAAGGTCACGCGCAGTCTGCAAAAGAGGCTCATCAAGAGAAATGCTCTTAACTTTTCCTGCAACAACACTTAATGGAACAGGAACAATCTGCCCGCCTTGAACTGCAACAAGATTTCCAAATTTCTTTTCAGCAAGAAAATCCGCAGCGGCATCACCAATTTTAGAAGCAAGAAGAATATCATAAGGACAAGGATTTCCACCGCGCTGAAGATAGCCCAAAACCGAAGTACGAGTTTCAATTCCAGTTGCGGCTTCAATTTCTTTTGCAACACGGAACGCTACCGACTGGCTCATTCCTTCACGAAGTTTTTTGAATTCTTTTTTAGAAAGTTTGCCTTCTTCAACATCAAGAGCACCTTCTGAACAGGCAACAATCGAATAATTATAACCGGCATCTTTTCTGGCCTTTAAAGCTTCTGCAACTTTATTAATGTCATAAGGCATTTCTGGCAAAAGTACAACATCAGCATTTCCTGCAATTCCGGCATAAAGCCCAAGCCATCCAACTTTGTGCCCCATAATTTCAACAACCATTACGCGGCTGTGACTTTTTGCAGTTGTTCTGATTGCATTCAAACCTTCCGTCGCAACCTGAATCGCCGTCTGGAATCCAAAAGTTTCATCTGTACCAACAATGTCATTATCAATAGTTTTTGGAAGCCCGATTACGTTAAATCCATCTTCTGCCAAAAGAGAAGCCGTTGTGTTTGTTCCGTTTCCGCCAAGACAAACAAGAGCATCAAGTTTATTCTTTTTAAAAGTTTCGCGAATTCCATCAACAGGAAGAAGCCCAGTTTTTGGGTCAGGAACAGGATTTTTAAACGGTTTTACGCGCGAAGTTCCAAGAGCAGTTCCCCCCTGATTAATAAGTGCATCAAAATCAAGAGTATCAAGCTTAAAAGTATCGTTATCAATAAGTCCGCGGTAACCATTACGAACGCCAATAAATTTCATTCCGTATTTATTCTGACCGGAAAGACACAAAGCTCTGATTGCCGCATTCAATCCAGGAGCATCGCCCCCCGAAGTAAGAATGCCTACTGTTTTTACAGATGAAGTTTTCATACCTTCGATTATAACAGAAGATTTGTTGTTTGTCATATTTTCACACCTAAAATATTTTACTATAATGCTAGCCATGATTATAGATTTTCACGCTCATATTTATCCCGAAAAAATTGCACAAAAAGCTACCGATTCAATAAGTTCATTTTATGAAGATGCACCTATGGCTTGGCACGGACGTTCGGATGAACTGATTGCGAGCGGAAGTAAAATCGGGGTAGAAAAATACATCGTACATTCAACTGCAACAAAAGCTGCTCAGGTTGAATCGATTAACAATTTTATTATTGGTGAATGCAATGCTCACCCTGAATTTGTTGGTTTTGGAACTATCCATCCGGATTACGAAAATTATTCTGCTGAACTTGAACGAATTCGCAAGGCCGGCTTGCAGGGAATTAAGATTCACTCTGATTTCCAGAAATTCCAGTTAGACACTCCCGCAATGGATAGCATTTACGACAAAATGGAAGAACTGAATATGCCGGTTTTGTTCCACGCTGGTGATAAACGCTATGATTTTTCGGGTCCAAAACGTATCCTTAATCTGCACAAAAAACACCCGAATCTGATTATTATTGCAGCTCACTTTGGCGGCTACACTGAATGGGAAAATTCCTTAAAATATCTTGCAGGTCAGGATGTTTATTTTGACACTTCAAGTACTCTTTGGAAGCTTCCTTACGATAAAGCTGACGAATTGATAAAAGCTCACGGCTACAAACGCTTTTTATTCGGTTCAGACTTCCCGATGTGGGACCACACAGATGAACTTGGCCGCTTTAACAAACTGACTTTAACTGCAGAAGAACGCCAGGCAATTTTGTATGATAACGCCGCAGAGTTGTTAGAAAAAATCAGCCGATGGTAAATTGCACACAAATGTGGTAAGAAAGCACGGTGGTTGAGCTTGTCGAAACCACCGTGGAACGCACTGAAACATGGTAGTAAAAATGGATGACACAAAAAGTACTAACACATCCAATGCTGACGCACAATTCAACAAAATGGTGAATACTCCGGTCTGGAAGCTTGTAACCACACTTGCAATTCCAACCGTAATTTCCATGCTCGTAACTGCAATTTACAACATGGCAGACACTTTTTTTGTTTCGCAAATCAGTACACATGCAAGCGCGGCAGTAGGAATTGTTTTTCCAATCATGTCGATTATTCAGGCATGCGGCTTTACTCTTGGAATGGGTTCAGGAAGCCTTGTTTCAATCCGGCTTGGTCAAAAACGTAACGCCGAAGCAAGCGAAATCTCTTCTACAGCCTTTTTCACCGCACTTGGAATCGGTCTTTTAATCACAATCTTTGGTAACATTTTTTCATCCAAATTCATGCAGCTGGTCGGTGCTTCCCAGACAGTTCTTCCCTACGCAAATGATTATGCCCGCTTTATTTTTTTTGGAGCGCCTTTCATGTGCGCATCATTTGTTCTAAATAATGTACTTCGCTCAGAAGGTAAATCTTTCTTTTCTATGATTGCACTTACATCCGGCGGAATTTTGAACATCATTCTTGACCCGATTTTTATTTTTGTACTAAAAATGGGAATAAGCGGAGCCGCAATTGCAACATTAATCAGCCAGTTTGTAAGTTTCTGCATTCTTCTTTCGTTCTATTTAAGAAGAAAATCAATCTGCCGCATAAACATAAAACTCTACGCAAAAAAGATTTCTGTACTCGGAAAAATCGTAAGCACAGGAATTCCATCTTTGGCACGCCAGGGCTTAGCAAGCGTTGCAACAATTCTTTTAAATACTTCAGCCGGAACTTACGGTGGCGACGAAGGAATTGCCGCAATGTCAATCGTAACAAAAATCATAATGTTTATTGCATCAATTATGATTGGAATTGGACAGGGCTTTACCCCTGTAAGCGGCTACAACTACGGAGCAAAACGTTTTGACCGAGTAAAAAAAGCCTATTTCTTCATGATAACAAGCGGTTTCTGCATCATGGCATTTTTTGCCGTTCTTTGCTGCATTTTTGCTCCTCAAATTTTACGAGCCTTCCGCGATGATGACTTAGTAGTTCAAATTGGTTCCGCCGCATTAAGATGGCAGGCAGCCTTTATACCGTTACATCCGCTAATTGTTGGTACAAACATGCTCATGCAATCTACCCGCAATATAAAGTCCGCAACTTTCCTTTCAATGAATCGCCAGGGTGTTTTCTTTATCCCGACAATTCTCATAATGCCGCGTCTTTTTGGACTTACCGGTGTAGAAACCAGCCAGTTCATAGCCGATGTTCTAAGTGCCTTTGCCGCAATCCCATTCCTTCTGTGGTTCTTTAAGAATAAGCTGAAGGCAGAGGAATCGCAAAAATCTTAACATCACCCGCATTCCTCCCATCGGCGCATTCCTCCTACTTCTCCATTCCTGCAAAATCCGCTATAATCACGCTATGGAAACACGAAACATTTTTGAAAACCTTTCTTGTATCGATCACAGATACTCTTTGTCGGAGGCTGACGCTTTTGCCGGTCTTTCTAAGTATATTTCTGAAGAGGCAAGCATTCGTTCCTGCGCTAAATGTGAAGCTGCTCTTGTAAAGGCTCACCTCAAACTTCGCGGAAAATTAACTGACGAAATCGCCCGCACTTTGGACGACGTTGCTGCAAACATTGACCCACAGGAAGTTTACACAGAAGAAGAAAAAACAAAGCACAATATCCGCGCTCTTGTAAACGTAATGAAAACTAAGGTTGATTCAGAAATCGGACCTCTTATTCACCTTGGAGCAACTTCTGTAGATATTCTTGATACAGCACTCAGCTGCCGTATGCGTGACGTTACTCAAAATGTTGTTCTTCCTGAACTTAAAAAACTTGAAAATTATCTTTGCGATATTGCAGAACGTGAATGTGCAACTCCACAGGTTGGACGTACTCACGGTCAGCACGCAGTTCCAATCACATTCGGATGGTCAATTGCAGAATTTGTAAGCCGTCTTGGAAAATCAATTTTGCGCATTGAAGAACTTTCTAATCAGCTTGTTGGAAAATTGGCAGGTCCAGTTGGTTCTTACAATGGCCCAAGTATGATTGTAAAAGATCCTGAAGAATTGGAACGCACTTATACAGACTTCCTCGGACTTAAACCAAGTGAATATTCAAATCAGCTTGTTGAACCAGAATACGTTCTCCGCCTATTGCTTGAGATGAACGTTGCATTCGGAATTATTGCAAACCTTGCAGATGACCTCCGCAACCTTCAGCGTTCTGAAATTGGTGAAGTATTTGAATACTTTGCTGCAACTCAGGTTGGTTCTTCAACAATGCCTCAGAAACGAAACCCTTGGAACAGCGAACACGTAAAATCGTTGTGGAAGGCAATGTGTCCTCGCGTAATCACTTTCTATATGGATCAGATTAGTGAACATCAGCGTGACCTTACAAACTCTGCAAGCCAGCGCTTTATTGCTGATTATGTTTCTGGATTTACAATGGCAGTTGCACGTATGAACAGCGTTGTAAAAGGACTTCAGGCAGACAAAGAAGGAATGGCACGCAACCTTGAAAATGCCGGCGGAAAAGTTCGCGGTGGTGTTCTGGCTGAACCTGCTTACATTCTTCTTGGAGAAGCAGGCTACAACGATGGTCACGAAGTTATCCGAAAAATCACTTTGGAAGCAGAACAGAGCGGAAAAACTTTCTTTGAAGTTCTAAAAACTCACGAAAAAGAATACAAAGACATTACAGCCCAGCTCGAAAAACTTGGCGTAGAAAATCCTGCACAGTTCTTTGAACATCCAAGCAACTACTGTGGACTTGCAGCCGTAAAATCAAAGAGACTTGCACAGAAATACCGCGAACTTTGTAAATAATAAATAAGCTTGTCCGCGGGCTCACCCATTAGTAAAAAGTGTACTACAAACTTGAAAACATTTTTGTGGTACACTTTTTTATTTCTAAAATTCCTAACAACTTTTTATTTTTGCTTATTGCTTTTTATCGAACAACAAGACAAAATGTTATATGGAGGATTTTTATGAAAAAAACGACTAAAACTTTGGCTATTTTGGCTGTACTCGCAACATTT
>JAILCM010000134.1 GCA_024680155.1 Treponema sp. | reverse complement strand
CAGATTTCCGGTCCACTTTTAATTGCGGCAAGAACTTCGGCATTTGCATTATCAAAACTTGTTTTATCAGGCTGAAAAATCAAACTTGGAATACAACCTGCTTCTTCGCAAGCGTTATAAAGCTCCTGTGCAATTTCGCTTGTTGCAGGATTTGCAATTATGAGTGCACGTTCACCTTTTTTTGCCTTAATTACATCCTGAACAACAACCTGCGCCGGAGTCCTGTCTTTTTTGTTTTTATTTAAAATTGAACCGATTTTTGATTCAACATTATCACGAAAATTTTTCATTTCTGATTTTACTTCTTCTGAATTTTTCATTTAAAACCTCCATTCACGTTTTGAGCAAACATGTCTTATTCGCCCTTCTTTATAATTACAAGATTTCGTTCATTTTCTTCAAGCCCCGGAACTTCAAGTTTTACAATCTTATATTCTGGAACAAGTGCTTTAATTGCATCCATTTCTTCTATTATATTATCTTTTTTTGCTTTGTACGCTGCAAGATATCCGCCATTACGAACAAGCCGTAAAAGAGTTTTTGTCATTTTTTTATCAAGAGGACGGAAAGCACGGAAAGTTGCAACATCAAGACTTTCTTCAGGGAAACGTTCAGCTTCGGAATTAACAACTTCCACATTTTTTAAGCAAAGAAGAGCGGCACAATTTTCCAAAAAGGCACATCGTTTTTCCATGCGTTCTACAAGCTTAAACTGAACATTTGGGAAACAAGTTGCAAGAGGAATACCAGGAAGCCCGCCGCCAGAACCAATGTCTCCCACTGTGATTGCGCCCACTGAACCAAAAATTCCTTTCAAAGCTTTGTATGCCGCAAGTGAATCTAAAATATGGCGCGTTACAAGTTCATCATGGTCGCTGGTATTTGTAAGATTAAACGCCGAATTATAAAGAATTATTTCATTAATATATTGTTCAAGTTTGGGACACGCCATTTTTATAATTTCTTCCGGTAGCCCGATTTTTTTAAGTCCGTCTTCAAGAATATCAGCCATTTGCCCGCCCCCTGTAAAAGCCGCTCTTTTTTTTGTTCAAAATCAAAGTCTTATCTTGCGCAGTCAATATCCAAAAGCAAATCCATCTTAAAATCATTCTGCGAATTGTGCAGAACTACAAGATTTCCAGTTTTTTCGGCAGTAAGATTTTTTTGCTGAGCCAGTTTATATATATAAGAATTTTCGTTTTTTTCGTCTTGAGAAAGCGTTGTTGTAAGATTGTAAGTTGTTGAAGAACCGTTGCTCTTTACGCTTTTAAATAGAATATAAAAAGTTTCGGTACGCGGACGTTTATTTACAAAATATTTTCTGTCGGCAGTAAAAAGAAATGAACCATCCGGCTCCGGCTCGCTAAAAAAGATTTTTGTAAGAGAATCCGAAATATCGTAGCCGTTGATTTTAAATCTTAACACAGACGGAGTGCGGTCTTTAAAAGTTTCTGAATCCTGCTGCTGCAACTGAAGTTTTTGTTTTTCTGCATCAGAAGACTGATTTTGAGTTTTCTTTAAATCATCCAGAGAAGTAAGCATTTGACGCAAAAGAATGTCTGTTGAACTTGTCTGCGAAAGTGAATTGCCACCCACAAGCGAAGAAAGAGTTCCGAACGAACCTGAATCATACAAATTGGAAATATCCTGTGCCGAAAGAAGATTGTTGCGTTTTAAAATTTCTGCAAGGTATTCTTCTGTTGTCTGACCATTTGTAAGAACAGGCTCTTTTTTTTCGTTTTCTTCTTTTGTTCCAGATTTTTCAGCAGGTGCAACTGATTTTCCCGGAAAAGTTGGATGATAAAACGAATCTCCCATTTTTGGCATTTCGGGCATGGTCGGCATTTCTGGCATTTTGATTGTCTGAGCAAACAAAAAACTTCCGTCACAAACAAAAAATAAAATCAAAAAAGCGATTACAGAACAAAATCCATTCTTTTTACAAATTTGCAAGGCTTTCCTCCACCGCTTCAAGTCTTTGCGTAAGCTGGGCAATTGTTTTTTCCAAACGAGACTTTTCTTTTTCAAGTTTTGATTTTGGATCATCCAGACGGGCTTTTGCATTCTGCTGTTTCATCATTTCGCGCACCGTAGAAGGACTTTTTCCGCCATTAAGAAATTCCTGTTCAGCATTTGCACGGTCATCTTTCTTTTTAATAGAAGCAACAACTTTCATATTGTCAAAACCGATTGCAGGGTTCACTTCTACAGCGCCAACTTTACGAATATCTTTTGCACTGTTTCTTGGAAGACACAAAACTCGGTCGATGTAATCTTCGTAGCGAACGTCAGCTTCTTTACAAAGTTCGTAGGCTTTTGCAAGTTTTTTTCCAAATTCCTGCATGAGTTCGCCGTTTTTTGCAAGAAAGTTTGTTTTTATGTCTTCGGTAAGTTCTTTAAGTTCTGCGTTGTTTTCCCAACCGATTGAATAATAACCTTTCTGTTCTGCAATTCCCAAAAGTTCACCAAATTTTGCCCAGAATTCCTGAGTATGAGTTTTTCCATTTCCGCAATAATTTGGATTAAGTTCAAGCTGAGCTTCGGTTACAAGATGATGTGTGTATTCGTGAACTGCAGTATAAACAAGCTGATTTTCAGTTTTAAAGTTCAAGTTGTGAAGAAAAATTTCGTGAGTATCAGGTTTATAAAATCCATTTACGCGTTTACTTTCTTTTCCTGTTTGAGTTACGGTAAATTCAAGTTTTGATTCAGCAATATCAAGTAAGATTTCTTTAACTCTTTCGTTTGTCATTTATTTTAACGCTCCAATTTCATCCAATATGATTGCACCTGCAACAGTTGCCGCAGTTTCTGTACGCATAATTCGTGGGCCCATTCCACAAAGAGTAAAGCCTTTTTTCTGCAAAAGATCTCGCTCTCTGTCTGTCCATCCGCGTTCACTTCCAATTGCGGCAATTACCTCGTAATCACAAAAACGTGCATCCCCATCTGAAAATAATTTTTTTGTATGAATTGCCTCTTTAAGCGAACATTTGGGTTTTACATTATCAAGTGCAAGTTTAATCTGATTATCCCCGAGACTTTCCAGGCATTCATCCAACGTTTTGTGCATATACAATTCCGGCACATGCGTACTTCCCGCCTGTACAGTACCATCCAAAAGCATTTTATAGGCATTACCCTTTTCTACAAGTGTAGACTGAAGATAAGATTTTTCGCCCAAATCGGTTCCGCAAAGATAAACCTGATAAACACCAAGCGCCGCAATATCGCGAAGAAGCCTTTTTAATTGAATTGGCCGCGGGAACCCGATAATCATTTTTACAGGATTAAGCAATTTTCCGTCAGAAGAAGGTTCAAACGAAAATGTGATAGCGCCGGCAGCCCCAGAACCACGTTTTTCAGCCGCTCCAGTTTCAGCCCCCGCCCCGGAACCGGCTTCAATCTTTTCTATCCGTGCAGTTCCAGCTTTTCCGCCAATTATACCAGCCGTAAAAGTGTCGCCTTCTTTTTTATGAAGCACCTTAATTAAATGCTGGGCGCGTTCATCCTTTAAATCAAGCGGTTTGTTTATTTCTTCTTCGGTAAAAAGGCAGATATTCATTCAAAACTCCCCAGACAATTACTTTAACAGCAGTTTAGTTGAACATATTGATTTTTTTAAGAATTGAACAAAGTTTGTCTTTTTCAATCAAATCAATTGGGCGGCCTTCGGTATATTTATGCGCACTTTCAGAAAAACTTCCCATCGTTGCAACAAAACCGCTGTCACACTTTGAATCACGCATTTTTGCATGGAAATCGCGGATATAAATATCGCCAATCGGAGCCTGGGTTCTGTAAAAACGCATAAGCTGCTTGTTTTCCCATTTGTTCGATTCAATATTACAGATAATCTCAACGCTCTCGGAAGCAACGTTTACATCTTCAACTTTAACAAAAGCATCTTTATAGTAAGTTGCAACAAATTTTCGGCAAAGGGCAACAAAATCACTTGTGCCGCTAAGCAGATAAGTCTGAAGATTCTGATTCTGATTCAATTCCGAATAACGGGCAACAAGGGCATCAACATCTTTATAACCAGCATGAAGATTCTGGAGCTGTTTTAAAAGCGCAAGTCCTTTTGTAATATTATTCTGCTGAATATAACACTGAGCGCATTTATACAAAACCTGTACGGCAATTGGTTCAGGAAGATTTTCGAGCTTCATCGCAATTTCGTAATCCTGAATTGCATTTGGGAAATCTTTTGCTTTTTCGTGAAGTTTTCCAGATTCAAGACAGGCCTGTGGCCCAAACTGAGGATCAAGACGCAAATGCATAAAAAGCTTAAGGGCTTTGTCTCCCATTGCACATTCCGACATTGCAACTGCCATATCATAAAGCACTTCTTTGTTATCAGGAGCTTCATCCAAAACCCGCTTTAAAAATGGAAGAGATTCACGATATTTTCCAGCCTTAAACAAAGCCATTCCAACATACTGATTAACTTCTGTGTTTTCTGGAGAAATCTGCTTGCACTTTTTAAAACAAATAAACGCTTTGTCATAAACTTCTTTTTTGTAAAAAGCACGACCAAGATAGTAATGAGTTTCAAAAAGTTCAGGATTCTTTTTTGCAGAAAGCATGAGCATGTTTATAGCTTCATCAATTTTATCAAGTTGAAAACATGCAATTCCCATTCGCTGAGCCGCAATATCAGCTTTAACATTGAGATGAACTGTTGAAATATCGAACAAAGTCTTGTATATAGAATTTACTTTATCCCAGTTTGCATCGTTAAAATAAATATCACCAAGAGTTTGCAAAGCATCAACATCATGCGGATTATGAGCAAGTTTCTTTTCCATTTCTTTTATAGTTCCAAGCTTGCCTTTTTTTGAAATTGAATTTTCAAGCTTAGAACCAGATTTTCCGCCAGAATTTTTTCCTTTGCGACCACCTGCAATGAGGATAATTACAACAATTAAAGCTACACCGACAATTGCGGCAATAAGAAACGGAACCACACACTCCTCCAGAAATGCGAAATTTTATTTACCAGTCTTTTCTTTTACCATTTGAGCAATTCGCTCAAGAGCAATCTTTATTTTATCAACCGAAGTTGCATAACAGCAGCGAATAAAACCTTCTCCAGCGGCACCAAAAACGTTACCAGGAACAACTGCAACATTATGCTTTTGAATAAGTTCCGTTGCAAATTCTTCACTAGTCATTCCTGTCGGGCGAATATCCGGGAACATATAGAATGCACCTTCCGGCTCATCACAAGGCAAGCCCATATCAATAAACGCTTTGTACATAAGATTACGTCTCTGCTGGTAACTTACGCGCATTTTTTCAACTTCATCCCAGCCGTTACGCAAACCTTCAGCCGCAGCATACTGACTAAAAATTGGTGGACAAATTGCATTATAACCGTGAAGCTTGCAGCACAAAACCAAAAAATCATGTGGAGCCGCAATATAACCAATTCGCCATCCTGTCATTGCAAAAGATTTAGAAAAACCGTTGAATACAATTGTATAATCTTTCATCCCAGGGAACGAACCGATTGAAACGTGTTTATGTCCGTCATACAAAAGTTCACAGTAAATTTCATCACTCAAACACCAAATCTGATGCTTTTTTACAACTTCTGCAATTTTTTCAAGTTCTGCAGGCGGAATAATACGACCAGTTGGATTACTTGGCGAACAGAACATAACAGCTTTAGTTTTTGGAGTACAGGCAGCTTCAATTGCAGCGGCAGTTGGGTAAAGACCAGTCTTACTTGTATCAAGATGAATTACCTTTGCATCACAAAGGTCGGCAAGAGGCTGGTAACTTACATAACAAGGTTCACAAACAATAAGTTCATCACCAGGATTCAAAATTGC
>JAILCM010000108.1 GCA_024680155.1 Treponema sp. | reverse complement strand
GCCCGGTTCTACGTGCTTAATGTGGAAGCCGTTCTTTCCTGCACCTGCAATACAGTCGTGCATATCAATAGTAGATTTATCTGCAATTACAGGAATCTTAATTCCAACTGGTCCAACAAAGCCATGTGGAGCGCCGCTGTATTTAAGAACGTCCTCATCACTAGCCAACTCTGCACCACTAGCCTTCAATTCTGCTGCAAGCTTTGTTTCATTTACATCAAGGTCTCCGCGAATAAGTACGCAGAAGAAGGTTTCCGGAATATAAGTCTGGCCACCTTCTGTAACAGTTTTTGCGTCCTTGTAGAACTCTGTTCCAGACAAATCAACGGCACAGTTGTAAACCTTGTAAACAAGAGCCTTGAGGAAGGTAGTTGGTTTTTCGCCGAAGAACTTTTCCATATCCTCAATGCTGAATACATTTGGAGTTGCAACTTCTTCAATTGCAAGGTCTGTCTTTTTCTGTGGCTGACCCTTGCTGTCGAGCGGCACTTCACTTTTGCAGGCTGCTTTTTCTACGTTTGCGGCATAATCACAATCTGGACAGAGGAGAAGTGTATCATCACCAACTTCACTTTCAACCATGAACTCTTCTGAACCTGAACCACCCATAGAACCTGTATCGGCCTTTACAGAAATTGTAGAAAGGCCCATGCGCTTAAAGATGCGGCGGTAGGCAGCTGCTACGTTATCGTAAGAAGCGTCCAAATCAGCCTGGTCCTTATCAAAAGAATAAGCGTCCATCATAGTGAACTCGCGGCCACGCATAACACCATAACGTGGGCGGATTTCATCGCGGTACTTTGTGTTAATCTGATAGAGGGTGAAAGGAAGCTGCTTGTATGAAGAAAGACCTTCGCGAACGATTGCTGTAAAAGCTTCCTCGGCAGTTGGAGAAACTACCATGTCCTGGCCCTGGCGGTTCTGTGCAGTAAGCATTTCGCCTGCCATTTTGTCCCAGCGGCCAGATTCTTTCCAGAGGTCACCGGGAACGATTACTGTAGGTTTGATTTCGAGAAGACCTGCATTGTCGAGTTCTTCACGGATAATTTTTTCAACTTTCATCAATGAACGGAATCCGAATGGCATGTAAGCATAAAGTCCGTTTCCAAGTTTGCGGATAAGACCGCTGCGCATCATAAGCTGATGGCTTGCAATAACTGCGTCGTTTGGAGCTTCGCGCAGTGTAGAGATAATTGTTTTTGTAGCTTTCATAGAAGTATATTTTAGTGAAAATTAATTAATTTTCCAATAGTTATTCACTTTTACAAAGCGTTTTGCGTTTACTTCCAAAAGTCGGCCGTCATCACCAAGCATTTTAATCATATTGGTAAGAGGATTTACTTCTGTAATGCGGAAAGTTGTTCCATCATAATGAATTTTAATTCCTTCTGATGGAAGATTGCGGCGTGCTTCGTTGTACCAGTCGTATTCATAAGAAAGGCAGCAGAGCAAACGTCCACATTGTCCCGAAATTTTCATGGAATTAAGCGAAAGGTTCTGATCTTTTGCCATTTTTATAGAAACCGGACGCAATTTGTCGGAAACTCCGTGGCAGCAGAAAGGACGACCACAAACACCAAGACCACCTGTAATTCGTGATTCATCGCGAACACCAATCTGGCGTAATTCAATTCGCATTTTAAAAACAGAAACCAAATCTTTTACAAGTTCACGGAAATCTACGCGGTTATCGGAATTAAAAAAGAAAAGTGCCTTTGGTTCATCAAAAAGAAAATGTGTTTCTACAAGTTTCATATCCAATTTGTGGTTTGCAACTTTTTCCTTAAAAATTGGGAATGCGTCTTTTTCTTTTTGAACAAGTTCTTTGCGACGTTCCAAATCCTGTGCGGTTGCTTTACGGTCAATTGTTACAATATCTGAAAATTTAATTCCAATCGGTTTTTTAGACTGACCAAGAACCAAAACTAAATCTTTGCCGTAACGTGTAGGAGCAATTACATATTCACCAGATTTAAGCTCCATATCATTTGGGGAACGGGCATAAAAAGTTTCGCACGAATATTCCAATTTTAAATGATAAAGCGGGAAGTCAATATTTAGGCTTTCGCTTTCAACAACTTCTTCATCAGAATCTTCGAGAGTAGAAAGATTTTCGTTTTCGTTATCTATATCGCTTTCAAAAATATCACTCATAAGTTTACCTGATTATATTTTAATATTTATGAAGACATAAAGTCTACTATTAAACCCTTGATTTCGTTAATCTTACCAAGCATTACAAGCCTGTCCTGCTGATTTTTTAGCGTAAATTTTGCAAGTTCGTCTATTTTAGTGTTTAAAACCTCAATTTGAACTCGCGGATTTTTTTTGTGCGGCGGCAACTGGTAGTTAGAAAAAAAGTTTGTTGGAGTTACAAATCCTCTCTGCTGTTTTGTGTTCACCGCATAATTTTTATCAACTACATACTGAATAAAATCTTTTACGCTTTGTTTAAATTCCTGAATGTTTTCGGCAGTCATAGAAGCTGCAAGTTTATCGCCAGAAATATCAACGCGGTCTTTTAAAAATACAATGGCTTCTTCCAAAGGCATGGTTGCAACTTTTTCCAATACACTCTGATTTTCAGCCGCTTCTTGTGTCTTATTACCACGAATAATATCACGGAAAGTTGTTTTTTTAGTTGCTCCGGATTTTTCTGATTTTTCAGCTTTTTTTTCTTTTACAAGCTCGGAACTTGCATTTTGAACGCCAGCGTAATAATAATTTGTATTAAGCGGATTAATTTCTGCCATTAATGAGATGCCTTTTCCATAATAGCTTTTGATTGAAGATAA
>JAILCM010000097.1 GCA_024680155.1 Treponema sp. | reverse complement strand
CTTGGTGAAGAAGACCACCTTGGTGATATGGACTTTAAGGTAGCCGGAACAAAAGACGGTATTACTGGTTTCCAGATGGATATTAAGATTGCCGGTGTAACAACTGAAATCATGAAGAAGGCTATGGAACAGGCTCGCCAGGGTCGTCTCCACATCCTTTCTATTATGGAGAAGTGCATCGATAAGCCGGCTCCACTCGCTAAGAACGCTCCACAGATTCTCACAATGAAGATTCCTGTAGACAAGATTGGCGCTCTCATTGGTCCAGGCGGAAAGAACGTAAAAGCTCTTTGCCAGCAGTATGATGTAACAATCAACACTGATGATGACGGAACTGTAACAATCTACGCTAAGAACGGTTTGAACGCAGAAGCTGCTAAAAAGGCTGTAAAAGGTATTACAGAAGATCCAGAAGTAGGAACAATCTACCAGGGAACTGTAAAACGCATTATGGACTTTGGTGCATTCGTAGAAATCCTTCCTGGAAAAGAAGGCCTCTGCCACATTTCAAAACTTTCAAAACAGCGCGTAAACAAGGTAACCGATGTTCTTAAAGAAGGTCAGGTAATCCCAGTAAAACTTTTGGAAGTTGATAAACAGGGCCGATTGAACCTCAGCTATATTGATGCAATCGAAGGCTAAATAAGTCGGATTGTAAGCCGTTTTGCGTAAGCAAAAGGGCAGGCAAAGGCGGTATAAGTTTTTATTGAAAGATAAATCTTACGGCCTTTGCCCTAACTGCAAGCAAGGGCGGTATAGACTAACATTTTAAGATGAAGTTAAAGGCCCTTGTTATTTATGCGATTAAATCGTAAGCAGTTTTGCTTTGCAAAACTGCAAGCAAGGGCAGAATGGGCTAACATTCTAAGATGAAACTTACAGCCCTTGCTATCTTACCTTGTATCCATCTTTATTTTTATTTGTTTATATTATAAAAATAAAAAATAGAGGTGTTTATGAAAAATCGTTCACATGTATTATCGTTTGTAAAAATCCTTTCAATTTGTATTCTCATAATAGTAGCGGATTCTTGTGCTAAATCTGGAAAAGGCAAACCGACTGGTTTTGATAAAGACTTTTATGTCAGAGACTTTCATCCCGAATCTCCTGTATTTGCTCAAAAATCATCTGCAAAACGTTCTTCTGTAGTTAATGAAAATTTTGCAGTTGAAGAAGCAATGGAAATGGATAATGCCGTTTATAATGACTCAAAGTTTAGTGAAAAAGGTGATTTTGACATTGAAGCATCCTCGTCAACAATAGCCCCAATTCAAGACAGAAAACTTATAATAAACTGCAATCTAAATCTGGAAGTTGAAAGTCTGGATGGAGTAGAACAAACTATTTTGAATTTTGCAAAATCATATGGTGGCTATGTAACCGATTCTTCTTCGTACGAAAATTCTTACAGTGCAACAATTCGTATTCCATCTAAAAAAATTAATGATGCAATATCCGCAGTTGGAAACTTTGGAAAAATAAAATATCGCAATCTTTACAGTGAGGATGTTACCGAACAATTTTACGATTTACAAACCAGACTTTCTACAAAAAAAATCATGCGTTCAAATCTGGAAAAATATCTAACTCAGGCAAAAGACATAAAAGACTTACTGGAAATTGAACGTCAGCTTAATTCTGTAATTTCGGATATTGAATCTATGGAAGGTCGAATGAAGAGGCTTACAAATCAGATTGATTATTCAACTTTGTATATTAATATGCAGCTTCCAATGGGCTTTTCGGAGCACGGTTTTATTTGGCCAGATTTAGGTGAAGATCTTAAACATTTTGGAATGAATTCTGTTAATTTTATTGAAAAGATTTTTGTTGGTATTTTTTATATTTCAATTTTTGGTGTTCTTTTAATTGCAATTGTTGCATTCCTTTACTGGCTTTTGTTCGGACGGGTAGGATTGTTAATAAAACTGTTCAAAAAACTTTCATGGAAAAATGAGTTACCAGGAACAGATAAAACTAAAGTTTAGAATTTATAAAATTTGACTTAAATATAAAACTTACACATTTTGTAAAAACAGATATTAGACGGTATAATTGAAAATAGTATGGACATGATAATTACGTTTGACATCTGTTCAATTTTCATTCTTGGCTTTTTGCTTTTGTCTCTCTTTTTACGAAAAATGACAAAGGGCTTTTCCAATATGCTTTTTATCATTTTGATTCTTGATGTCCTTTCGTCTGCAGTTGTTGATATTCTTTGTGTTGTAAGTGAAATTTATTTAAAACCGTCGACAATCTCGTTAATTATTTCCTATATATTGAATTATTGTTACTACTTTTTCCATAATTCCCTTACACCGTTGTATCTTCTTTTTGTTTTTTCTATTTGTGGAATGTGGCACGATTTTTTACGAAAGCCTTTAATAAAAATTTTGTGGGCAATTCCTGTAAGTATAGATTTAATCAGTTTTGCGCTTAATCCTTTTATAAAAAATTTATTCTATATTACTGATGATTTACAGTATCACCGTGGTTATGCAATTGTAGTTTTGTATTTTGTAGCGGCTTATTGTATTCTTTTTTCTATTATATCTATTATAAGAAAACGTAATCTTGTTTCAATTTCAAAATTCTGGGTAATGATAAGCCTTTTTCCTTTAAATATTTTTGGAATTATTGTTCAATTTATTTTTCCGAATGTTTTATTGGAAACTCTTACAACGGCAATTTCTCTTCTTCTTATTTATATTGTTGTTCAGCGTCCGGAAGAAGGAATTAATCTTGAAACTGAAAGTTTGAATTTTTACGCATTCCATGATGAAATAAAAAAGAATTTTCTTTTAAAAAGGCAGATGCACGTAATTTTTATTGAACTTGTAAATTATGATGCAATGCAAAAGCAAATCCGAAGTGTAAATTTGCAAATGTACATAACGGATCTTATTAAAAACCTTACTCAAATTTGTTCAATTGGAGAAACCGAAGTTTATTATCTTAGTTCGGGAATGTTTGCAATTATTTCGTTAAAAAATGATGAAAGCAAAATTCTTACATTGGCCGAACGCGTAAATATATTTTTTCATCAGAAAGCTAGAATTGGAATTATGGATTTTACTATTAATACCAGAATCTGTCTTGCAAAATGCCCGCAAAATCTGCCCGACTTAAACGCAGTTCTTACTTTTTGTAAGAATTTTTCTGATGTAATTTACGAAATGAACAAAGTTGTTTATCTTGATGTAGAATCAAAAACTTCTGATTTCCAGATTCGCAACCAGATAAATGAAATTCTTTCAAAAGCAATCAAAAATCATAATTTTGAAATTTATTTTCAGCCTATTTATGAAGTTAAATCAAAGCAGTTTGTTTCTGCAGAAGCTCTTGTTCGCTTAAATGATGAACATTTTGGTTTTATTTCGCCGAATCTGTTTATAATTGCAAGTGAAAAGAGTGGAGCAATTCACCAGATTGGAGATTTTATTTTTGAAGACGTATTTGATTTTGCTTCTAAAACCGATTTTGAATCACTTAATCTTCAAGCTATAGAAATTAATCTTTCTCTTGCGCAGTGTATTGAACGAAATCTTTTTGATAAAATAAAGCATTATCTTGATACTTATAAAATTTCACCAGAAAGAGTTAATTTTGAAATTACCGAAAGCGAAGTTGAATTTACTCGCGAAGTTTCAGATAAAAATATAAAAATGCTTCATGATTATGGAATAAAATTTTCTCTTGATGATTACGGAACCGGCTATTCAAATATAAAACGTCTTACATCTCTTCCATTTGACATCATAAAACTTGATAAAACTTTTGCAGATGATTTTGAAAATCCGCAGATGAAGATTATAATTAACAATACCGTAAGCATGCTTAAACAACTAAATAAAAAAATTCTTGTAGAAGGAGTTTCGGACCAAAAAACGCTGGATTATTTTACAGAATTAGGTTGTGATTATATTCAGGGATTTTATTTTTCAAAACCATTACCTAAAGATGATTTTATTAATTTTATGAAGGAGAGGAATACACAGGTCGTATGATTAGTCTTGCATATTTTGATTTATGTGCAGTTATAATTCTTCTCACTTTAGCTTTTGCGATTATAATTAGAAAATCGTTTAAAGGTTTTTCAAATATTCTTTTCTTTATCTTAGTACTTTGTATTTTTCTTAGTGCAAACTGCAGCTTAAGTTGTTCTGTAATCCGTCAGTTTTTCCCAAATAGCAGTCCGTTAATTAAGGCTGCAACAGTTTATTATTATTTATTCAATATTTTTAAATCTTTGATTTTTCCAATTGCATGGTGTTATATTCTTTCGTTACTTGGAAACTTAAGCAATGAGTGGCGTAAAAACTCGTTTAAATTTATTTTTATAATGCTTTGTTTAGTTCCAACGCTTTATCTGCTAAGTAATATTTTTACAAATAAGATTTTTTATATAGATCACAATAATCAAATTATCGTTTTCCGCTCAATTAGTTTTATTCATATTTGTATGTTCTTTGAAGTTATTCTTTGCGTGGAAACAATGGTTATTTACCGAAAGTATTTGAATAGAACTCGTCTTGTGCAGGCTTATATTATTGTGCCGATTGTGCTGGGAGTAATTGTTCTTCAGTCAATTTTTCCTCTTATGCATATTGAACTTTTTTCGTATGCAATTGGAGCATATTTGATTTTTATTACTTCGCAAAGACCTGAACTTGTTGTAAATGCACATGCAAATGCAAATACTCTTTATCTTTTTATGGATAAATTTACTAAAAACTATAAAATGCGAAATTCAGGTACAATTATTTTTATAAAAATTGTAAACTGTGATAATATTAACCTTTATATTGGTCTTGCCCGCTATAATGAGTTTCTTGCAAAACTTTCTTCTATATTTGTGTCAATTCTTCATAAAGAAAGATTTTATTCTGATTTGTTTTATTTGGAAAACAGTGTTTTTGCAATTTATGTAGAAAATCAAACTGCAGCTGATATTCAATTTGTAGCTCAAAAAATTGCCCGCGTTTTACAGGATAAAATTTATTTTCAGGTTTTTGAAATTCTTACAGATGCACGAATTTGTATTGTACGAAATCCAGAAGATATTTCTAAAAGCGAATACATTCATTATTTTATTAAAAATTTTCACAATGTTGTTCCAAAAACAAATAACGCATTCTGGTTAAAAGATATTTCTGCTACCAAAGATTTCCGCATGAAATACGAAATTGAAAAACTTTTAACACGAGCTTTGCGTTCTCATTTTCTTGAAGTTTACTATCAGCCAATTTATTCTATAAAAGATGATGATTTCTATTCTGCCGAAGCTTTAATCCGTCTTAAAGATCCAGATTATGGTTTTATTCCTCCGGCTGTCTTTTTACCTGGGGCCGAAGATAACGGAAGTATTTTTGAAATTGGTTCTTTTGTTTTTGATACAGTTTGTGGTTTTATTGCTTCGGAAGGATTTAAAAAATCTGGACTAAAATATATTCAGGTCAATCTTTCTGCTTCGCAATGTGTAGAGGCAAATCTTGTAGACAACATAATGTATTGTATAAATAAACATGGAATTTCACCTTCGCAATTGCGTCTTGAAATTACCGAAAAAGCGTCAGAATTTAACCCGATAATTTTTGAGCAGAATGTTCAGGCTTTGCACGAAAAAGGAATTACTTTTGCTTTGGATGATTATGGAAACGGCTATTCAAATATAAGAAAAGTCATTTCGCTTCCGGTTGATGTAATTAAACTTGGAAAATCTTTTGTTGACGAAATTGAAGATCCCGAAATGATGATTGTTATAAAAGATACAATAAAAATGCTTAAGGAACTTGGAAAAGAAATTCTTGCCGAAGGTGTAGAAACTGAAGGTACTGTAAAAATCTTTAAGGAACTCAAGTGCGATTTAATTCAAGGCTGTGAATATATGCAGGGATTTTATTTTTCAAAACCATTGCCCGAAAAAGACTTTTTGCATTTTATAAATACGCAACATTTGATATAATAGTGTTGTATGAATAAAATTGATTTAAAATGTATAGTTTCTGAAGGCGCGGAAGTTCCAGTTTACAAAACTGATGGGGCTGCGGGCGCGGATATTTGTGCTTTTTTGAAAAGTGATGTTGTAATTCTACCCGGAAAATTTGCCATGATTCCAACTGGTCTTTATTTTGAAATTCCACAAGGATACGAAATTCAGGTTAGACCTCGTTCGGGGCTTGCTGCTAAAAATGGAATTACGGTTTTAAATACACCCGGAACTATAGATTCTGATTATCGCGGAGAACTTCGTGTAATTCTTATAAATCTTGGCGAAACTGATTTTGTTATAAAAAATAAAGACCGTATTGCTCAGATTATAATTGCATCTGTAACTCAAGCTGATTTTGTAATTTCAAACGAACTTTCTAAAACTGAACGTGGGGAAGGTGGATTTGGTTCCACTGGAGTGTAGATTTTGCATTTTGATTTAGATAAATTTAAAATATTCAAAGGAAAATTAAAAAACAATATTCTCATCAAATATATTTACAAGGAATTGTTTCAATATTTTCTTGTCTGTTTTCTTTTTCTGTTTGTTGTATTTTTTGCAAATCAGATTCTTTTGATTGGTGAAGATATGCTTTCGAAGCGGGCACCTTTTGGCGATGTTGTAAAAATCATGATTTATAGTTTTCCTGCCATAATTGCACAGTCGGCTCCTTTTGCAACTCTTGTTGGTTTTTTAATGGCCCTTGGAAGAATGTCGAGCGATAATGAAGTTCTTATAATCCGTGCTTCTGGTTTTGGATTCAGGACAATTTTAATTCCTGTTCTTGTTCTTGGAATGTCAATTTCTATAGTTTCTTTTTTTGTAAATGATTATCTTTTGCCGCTAAGTACAATTGAATATAATAAACTATACAAAAAAATCATGCGTTCTAATCCTTCTGTGGTTCTTGAAGCAAACAGTATAAAAAGAATCGGTTCTTCAACTGTAGTAATTGGCGACGTTAATGGCAGCGAAGTTTCGGATGTTGTATTTTTTAATACTTCGCAGGAAGGTGATGATAACATAATTGTAGCGGGGGAATCTTTTTTAACTGGTGCTAAAAATGAAGGCGTACTTTTGCAGTTAAATATGTCTGATTCTGTTCTAACTACAATCAATCAAAAAAACAAACGAAATTTTGATGTTTTAATGTCGGGAAGAACAATTTTAAATATTTTTGATTCAACGGTGAACACGTCTTCGGGTAAAAATCCGCGTGAAATGACTTTTATAGATTTACGGCGCGAAATTAAAGAATTAAAAGAAATAGAAAATCCAAATCTGGTAAAAATAAATTCCTGGAAAATGGAATATTTTAAGAAATTTTCAATTCCGTTTGGTTCAATCTTTTTTGCTTTTCTGGCATTTGGCATTGCTTTTCAATTTGGAAAACATAACGGGCTTACTTTGGGGCTTTTTACTGGAATTATAATTTGTGTTCTTTATTGGGCAATGGAAATTTCGGGGCAGCTTTTGGTTGCGCGTGTTAATCTTGACGCATTTTTGTGCATTTGGATTCCGAATATTCTTATGGGCGTTATTGCGCTTGTTTTAAGTCTTTTGCTTTTGCGGAAATAGAACGGGATTAAAATATGAGATTTGTTTATTATATTCTACGAAAAGTAATTCCTTTTTTTATTGGCGCGTTAATCTTTGTTGCGCTTATTTTGAATCTTGTAGATTTGTTTATGAATATTTCGCGCTATCTTGAGCTTGCTGTTCCTGCAAAATCTGTTCTTATGGTTATGATTTATTATATTCCAAAAACTGTATGGTATGCGGCCCCAATTGCTTTTCTTTTTGCAGTTACTTATGTTCTTAGTGATTTGTATGCTCATAACGAAATGCAGGCTCTTTTTGCTTCAGGCGTTTCTCTTTTTGAATTTGTAATCCCGATTGTAGTTCTTTCAATTTTTCTTTCGGTTGGACTTTTCTTTTTGGAAGATAAACTTGTAGTTCCAAATCTCGAAAAAAAACAGACACTTCAATCAACTCTATTGGAAGAAAAAAAAGATGCAAACAACGAAAATGTAGTTGTTCTTTCGGAAAATTCAAAAATTATTTATAAGGCAAAACGTTATCGCGATGATCAGAAACGTCTTGATACTCTTTTCATCATTTTTAGAACAGAAGAAAATTCTTTGGATTCAATAATTTATGCAAAAAATGCACTTTGGAATGAAGAGACAAAAAACTGGAAACTTGAAGATGCAATTCAGTATTTAAGAAAAAATGAAAGTCTGGAAATTATTCCTATTTCAAAGGATTATACTAATCGTCTTAATGAATCGTATGAAATTTTCAGGCGTTCCGAAGTAAATATAGAAAGTGTAAATGTTGAAGAAGCAAAAATTTATATAAATCACTTAAAAAAAGCCGGACTTCCTTATGGAGAGCCTCTTTCGGTTTATTATAAAAAGTTTGCGTTTCCGTTTATTTTTTTGATTGCAACTCTTCTTGCTGTTGGACTTACCGGAAAAACACGTAAAAACGTACTTTTAATAAGCCTTGCACTTTCAATTGTTGCGGTTGTACTTTATTATGTATTCCAGATGATGACGATGGTTCTTGCAAAAACTGGAGTTATGCCGCCTTTGATGGGTGCCTGGCTTCCGAATTTTGTGTTTATGATAATTGCTGTGGTTCTTTTGAAATTCAGCAGAACTTAGAAGTTTGTAACAAGATGAACGTGATGAAAAAGATTTTTTATTATCTTTTATATCCTGTATATCTTTGTTTATAAAAAGAGGTGTGTATGAAAATTTTTGATATAAAACATAAATCTGCAGATGGAAAAGCTCGTACTGGAGTGCTTCATCTTGCCCATGGGGATGTTCAGACTCCTGTTTTTATGCCTGTTGGAACAAATGCAACTGTAAAGGCAATGCCAAAAGATTTTTTGGAAGAAATTGATTTTGAAATTATTCTTGCAAATACTTATCATCTTTTTTTACGTCCGGGGCCAGATTTAATTCAGGAAGCGGGCGGATTGCACGGTTTTTCACAATGGAAAAAGAACTTTCTTACAGATTCTGGTGGCTTTCAGGTATTTTCTCTTTCAAAATTGCGTAAAATTTCTGATGAAGGCGTAAAGTTCCAGAGTCACATTGACGGAAGCTACCACATGTTTACTCCAGAAAATGTAGTTCAAACTCAGACCAAGTTTAATTCTGATATTCAGATGCAGCTTGATGTTTGTACCGGCTACGATGAACCGCGTAAAGTTGCAGAAAAAGCATTAAAAACTACGAGCGACTGGCTTTTACGTGCAAAAAAAGAATGGGAAATCCAGCAGCAGGCAGGTTATAAGGGCGTTCTTTTCCCGATTGTTCAGGGGCATTTTTACGAAGATTTACGAAAACAGAGTGCAGAATTTGTTTCTTCTCTTGATTTTCCTGGAATTGCAATCGGTGGTTTAAGTGTAGGTGAGCCTCACGAAGAATTTACCCGCTTTATGAACTATACCTGCGAACATCTTCCGGAAGAAAAGCCAAAATACGTTATGGGAATTGGAACTCCAGAATACATTCTTGATGCAGTTCAGTCTGGAATTGATATGTTTGACTGTGTTTTACCAACCCGCAATGCTCGTAATGGTTCTTATTTTACACATCGCGGAATGCTTTCAATTAAACAGGAACGCTGGATTCACGATTTTGGCCCTGTAGATGCTGAATGTAACTGTAAAGTTTGCCGCACTTATTCAAAATCTTATCTGCGTCATCTTTTTAAGGAACAGGAAATTTTAAGTTCAATTCTTGCGTCTTACCACAATCTTTACTTTTTGCACAATATGGTTAAAGAAATCCGCGTTGCAATTAATGAAGACCGTTTTGAACAGTACCGAAAAGATTTTCTTGAAAAATTCCACAGTGGAGTGTAAAGAGTTTTTGTCTTTTCCCGATAAATGCGTATGCCACAGTTCAATTGTAACGCTTTGAACTGAATTGAGGCTTTATATATGGAGGCTTGTTTATGAAAAGAACGGTGCTTTTTTTGATATTTCTATTCTGTTTTCCTCTTTTTTGTCAGGCCGAAGCTTCTGAAATAGGTGTTTTAGTTGAAGATAACAATGAAATTTTTGAAGCGCCGGAAATTAATTCTTCGCAGAATGAAATTTCAGAAGAGCAGGGGGAAAAAACTGTTCAGGCTTCTAAAGGTGGATATGCTGAAGTTCCTCCTGCAAAAAAACCGCGTTCAATCGACCAGGAAAAAGCAAAATCTGCGGCTGCAAAAGATGAAAACAACGAAGAAGAAGAAAATATCCGCATGACAATCAAATACGGAATTCCTTCTGAAATTTCAGAAAAACTTGATGACCTTATTAAAAATGAAGATCCGCGTTTTACAGAAGAAATTTACGATTTGTTTCAGGTTTCAAAAAATTCTACTATAAAAGAGAAAATCTTAAAATATTTTACAAAAGCCGAAGATCCATGTCTTGAAGATTTTGCCGTCAATCTTTTAAACGACCCGTATGACGAAAAAAATGAACTTGTTAAAGCGACTTTTCAATATATTTCTGCTGTAAAAACAAAGGCGGCCGTTCCTGCTGTAATCAATCTTATAGAAAGCGAAAACGAAAATTATTTTAATGATGCAATCTCAACTTTGGGTGATATTGGTGGTGCTTCCGAAGCAGTTTATCTTGTAGAATTTCTTGAACGCGAAGATTTAACTGATGCTCAGCGCCAGATTCTTATGCGAACTTGTGGAAAAATGCACGCTGTAGAAACCTGGGATAAACTTGTAGATATTCTTGAAGATGATGAAGAAAACGCTTTTGTTCGGATGTATGCGGCTGAATCACTTGGGTTAATGAAAGTTGATAAATCGGTTCCGGTTCTGGTTCGTAATTTTGATGCAACTGACCCGAATTTGCGCCAGTATGTTATAAAAGGTCTTGAAAATTTCCCGGATGTTGTAGAAGCAAAAGCTACAATCTTGCAGGCAATCCGTGATGAGCATTGGAAAGTTCGACAGGAAGCAATTAAAGCTGTAAAAGAAATGGAAATAAAAGAAGCCGTTCCATATCTTATTTACCGTGCTAAAAATGACAGTGAAAAAGTTATAAAAGAAGAAAGCATAACATCAATTGCAAAATTAAATTCTCAGGAAGGAAATGATTATCTTGTAAAACAGATTACCGACAAAAAAGTTGGCGACGCAACCAAGAAAAAAATCATTCAGGAACTTTTAAAAGTAAACACTGTTGGCGAAGATGAAATTCTTGAACTTGCAAAAGACTGCTGTAACGACGACAAGAAAAAAGATTTACGTTATGCAATTGGAAAAGAACTTACAAAATACGACCGTTCCAAATATGCCGAAGTTTGTTCTCTTTATCTTTCTTCCAAAGATACAACTACAATTGGAATTGGCCTTGATATGTTCAAAATGGGCAAATATCCTTCCTGCGAGCCACAAGTTCATACTCTTGCCACCGACAAAAAAGCCAACACCGGTCTCCGCGCCCGTGCCAAAAAAATGCTGAACATCGAGGATGAAGAAAGTGCAGATGCCAAAAATAGTGATTCAAAGAAAGCGGACGAGAAATAGTTTTTATTCCTTGTAGAATTTATTCACCAATCTAAGCACGTTATTAATCCTTCCTTTTTCATCTTTTGAAAATTCTACGTCTTCTTCAATAAGCATTTCAAGCGACGAATGCGATTCTGTAAGTGCTGTTGAAAATCCGCGCGAAACTTTATACCAGTAATTTCCTTTTGCGTCGGTGTAAAGTGTTATAAAGCCATATTCGCGGTTTTTCTGTTTTGCAATCGCAGTTCGTAAAATTATATCAAGAGAATCAATCAAACTTTCTTTATCAATCTGATTTTTAATATTTGCGTTTAAATGGCGGTTCCATTTTTTTTCTGCAATCGGGTAAAGGTCAAGATTTTCGGCAGCTTTAATTATTAACGAAAGTTTTTCGCCGTCAAGCATAAATCCGTTATCGCGGGTTGTAATTTGTCCCCTCAAGTTTGCAACTGATTGCTTTTTATATTCATCTTTTTCGGCTTGCAGGGCAGAAATAAATTGCTCCAACGGAAGAATTGCTGTCTTTTTGCCTTTTCTGCTTGTTGTTTTAAATAAGACTCCACCTAAAGAAAGTGCGCTTTCCGGTGATTTTTCAAGCTGTTTTTGAGTTTTTAGCTCGCGTTTTGTAGCCTTGTGTTCAACTGGTTTTCGTTCAATCGGTTCAGATTTTGATGATTTAATTTCCTGCAATTGTTTGTACAAATCAGGACTAATCTGATCCAAAAGCTTTGCGGTAAGTGGAGAAACGCTCATTGCAAAAGTTCGGCTTGTTCGTACAATTTCACCTGCTACAATAAAAACCGGATTCTGGCGGAAAATAACGCTTCCCGGATGAATTGTAATGTGGTCTGCAGTTAAGCTACGGTAATTTTCGCGGCCATTACGAATACAAACAAACTGAATCATTCCTTTTGCAATACAAACAAGACAATCTGCCATAGACCCTTTATTTTCTACAATCGGGATTCCCATTGCACCGACAATTTCGCCAAGCTGGAAGTTTATATTGTCAATTTCTGCCATTACTCGGGCATCAAGATAATTTTTTTTACAAAAAGATTCACGTGCATTTTTACTGTCTGCCTGTTTGTAAGCGTGGAAAATATTTATGTAAGTTCCAAAGTCTCCCTGAATGTCGCGGAAACGGTGATGAGCTTTTCGGGCTTCCATTTCTTCATTTTGTGGTAAAAGGAAAGGAGAATTTGCAGACAAAAAGGAAGCTGTAATAAGTGCTTTATCAAGAACATCCGGGTAGTACATGATTGCTTCTACAATAATTCTGCTTATTCGTGGTTCAAGCGGGAACTTAACCATCATCTTTCCAACATCAGAAAGCGTGTTGTCTTCGTTTAAAGCTCCAAGCATATTCAGAGTGTCAATTGCACCAATGATTCCCTGTTTTCCTGGATTTGCAATAAATTCAAAATTATAAAAATCGGTAATTCCAAGTTCGGCCATTCTTAAAACAACTTCGCTCAAATCGGTACGGAAAATTTCTTCGGTTGTATAAAGCTGGCGTTCTTCAAAATCTTTGCGCGTATAAAGACGGTAGCAGGTTCCTTCGTGGGTTCGTCCGGCTCGACCTTTTCGTTGATTGCAGGATGCTTTAGAAACCGGAGTTTCAACAAGACTTGAAGTAAAATTAAAAGGATTATAAAAATTCAGTTTTGCAAGGCCCGAATCAATAACGCTTGTAATATCACTGATTGTAAGCGAAGTTTCCGCAATATTTGTTGCAATTACAACCTTCTTTTTTCCAGCTGGCGGAGTTTCAAAAACTCGTTCCTGTTCTTCTTTTGAAAGACGTCCATACAATGGAAGAATGTGCAGTTTTCGTCCAAATGGGGAATAATACAAACGGTCTACACAATCTTTAATAATTTTTTCACCTGGAAGAAAAATTAAAATTCCACCATCGTCATCATCGTTGTCAAGAATGCGTTCTACAGTGTTTCGTATTTTTGTTAAAAGCTGTTCACTTTGAACTTCCGAAGATGTGCTTACTCCGCCTGGAACCGGGTCGTAAATAAGTGTAACCGGGTAGGTGATTGTATCAATTGAAACAATCGGCGCGTTGTCAAAATATTCACTAAAAACCTGAGTATTCATTGTAGCAGAAGAAATTATTACGCGGAAATCTTTACGTTCACGCAAAACTCTTTTTAAAAGTCCAAGAACAAAGTCAATGTTTAAGCTTCGTTCATGCGCTTCGTCTACCATAAGAACTGAATATTTACTAAGCCACGGGTCAAGCTTCATTTCCTGCAAAAGAATACCGTCGGTCATAATTTTAATGCGGGTACTTGAATCTGTAAAATCTTCAAAACGCATTTTATAACCAACAAGTCCCGGATAAGTTGTCCCAAGTTGCTTTGAAATAAATTCACTTACGCTTAAAGCTGCAATTCTTCGAGGCTGGGTTACTCCAATAATTCCGCTTGTTGCATAGCCTGCTTCGTAAAGAATTACCGGAATCTGCGTTGTTTTTCCAGAACCGGTCGGGCTTTCTACAATTACAACCTGATTATTTTCAAGACAATCTAATATTTTTTGTTTTTGTGTGTAAACGGGAAGTTCTTTAAAATTTACTGCCATATGATGTAATCCTTAGTGCTTTCTTCTGTGATTTTTTTTCTCCGCGTAATATATTCTGCCCAGTCTTTTCTTGGGATTTTATATAAATAATTTATAAATTCGTCGTTAAGTGGTTTTAATAAAAAATCCTGGTTCGGGTCAATGTAAGTTGTGATGTAATGTTCTTTTGCAAAAGTGATTTGCGGGCTGGCTGAGTTTGAATCGTTTTGTTTTGTAAAAATAATTTCATACAAAAGGCCGTCGCCGGTATTGTCGCGTTCTAAATCTGGATTTTTTGAATCTAAAGCTGGTGCACGTCTTTGTCCGCTGATTGTGTTTCCGTTTGCAAACATTATAATTTTTTGTGCGCCAGTTTTTGAGTCAAATACAAATTTTCTGTTTTTGATGATGTGAGCGTGATTTGCCCAAAGCACATCAACTCCGCAATCAAGTAAATCTAAATAATATTGTTCCTGCTCGCTGGTAACTTTGCGCGTATATTCAGGTTCCGCGGTATGCACAGAAAGTACAAACAAATCACATGGATTTTTTTTACGAAGTTCCCTGCAAAATTCAATAAATTCTTTGCGTTCTTTTTCTGTCGGACGAACATAATTTACAAGTTCCGATGCAGCTGGCCGGTTCAAAAGTTCTGTAATCGGTAAAAATAGAATTTTCCATCCGTTTTTTTCTATAAGATGATATGTGAATTCAGCATGAGAACTTTCTTTTAATCCTGCAAAATAAACTTTTTTTCCGTTTGTAAGATTTTCTTCTGTAAGATTTTGCGAAGTTTTTATTGTTTCTTTAATTCCAGAAGCTCCCTGGTCGTTTGTGTGATTATTGCACAAAGAAAAAACTGAAAAACCTGCATCAATTGCCGCCTGAACATAATCTTTTGGCATATTAAAATTAGGGTAGGTAGAAGGATCTTTTGTTGTGTCTAAAGGAGCTTCTATATTTGCAAAAGCAATGTCAAAACTTTGTATAAAATCTTTTACATCAGTCCAGATGCGCGAAAAATCATCCAGACAGAGGTTTTCTTCGTGAGCCATTATGTCGCCGCCAAAAAGCAAACGGATGGAGCTTGGTGCGTCATTTTTTTCAGGGGCATTTACTCCCGAAACGCTTGTTTTTACAGTTTCATCTTGTTCTGATTCAGTCTTTTGTTCTGATTCAGTCTTTTGTTCCGATATTACATTTTGTTCAAAGTTTTCGTTTGTAAATTGTGATTCAGATTGTTGTTGAGACCCCGCAAGTTCATCAATCGGTTTTTGATTTTGATTTTTTGTTGTTGCACAGGAAGTTGAAAATAAAATAAAAAATAGTGCAAAAATCATTCCGCCAAACTTTAATGCCTGGTGCAATGATTTGAGTCCTAACTTAAACTGTGAATTGCTTTTTTTATTTACTAAATCCTTTCTCAAGTGCTAATCCTGTTTCCTGATAAAGTTATAATTTACTCAATGTATCAATCAGCACGTTAAAGTTAATTGGCTTTGTAACATGAGAATTCATTCCCGATTTTAAAGCCTTTTCTTTATCTTCTTCAAAAACGTTAGCTGTAACTGCAATAATTGGAACACTAGCTTTTGCTTTATCTGGCAAACTTCTGATTGTTTCTGTAGCTTTATAACCGTTCATGTATGGCATCTGTACATCCATAAGAACGTAATCATAATAACCGGCCGGAGCATTTTCAACTTTTTCAACTGCTACAGAACCGTCTTCTGCTTCTTCAATAATAACTTCTTCATCTTCCAAAAGATCACGGCTAATTTCGCGGTTAAGCTCGTTATCTTCTACAAGAAGAATTCTTTTTCCTTTTAAACTGAATGAACCTTTTACTTTCTTTTCTTGATTTTTCTTTTCAACTTCATGAACAAGACGGAAATGGAGCCAGAATTGAACTTTTGTTCCTTTTCCTGTGTCACTTTCAATATCAATTGTTCCGTCCATAAGATCAACAAGGCTTTTTGTAATAGAAAGTCCAAGTCCAGTTCCTTGAATTCGGCTTACGGTAGAAGAGCGTTCACGTTCAAAAGCTTCGAATACGTGTTTTAGGAATTCCTTTGACATACCAATTCCGTTATCTTCTATAATAAACTGGTAAACGGCTGTATTTTCATCAATGCTTTCATCTTGAATAATTGTATATTTTACATGACCGTTTTCTTTTGTGTATTTAATTGCATTACTAAGAACGTTCAAAACAATCTGATTCAAATGCAATTTATCAAAATAAACTTCTTCATCACGAACTTGTGTAAAATCGTATTCAAGAGAAATGTGATTGTCGATAGCAGTTCTGTTAATAATTTCAACCATTTCTTTTTGTGTTTGAATAAGATTTCCGGCTTCTTCTTCTATAGAAAGTTTTCCGCTTTCGATTCGGCTCATGTCAAGAACGTCGTTAATCAAAGAAAGAAGATGTTCACTTGCCATAGAAATTTTTGAAAGACATTCATCAAGTTTAGTATCATCGCTCTTGTATTTTTTAGCCATATCTGTAAAACCAATAATTGCGTTCATTGGAGTACGGATATCATGCGACATATTAAACAGGAATTTACTCTTTGCTTCACTTGCAATTTCTGCTTTTTTACGAGCGGCATCAAGCTGTAAACGTCGTTCCTGCTCCATACGAATTTCTGAATCTTTGTTTGCAAAACCAAGAATTACTGCTGTAGGAAGCGGCGTGTCTCCAACTTTAATGAATTTCATTTCAAAATAATGCGGTTCTGTTTGATTTTCGTTTTCTAACGAGCGGAAAATTGTAGTAAAAGATTTTTGTCTGTCCAGTTTGCTTACAATATTTTTTATAGAACCAATTTCCATCATAATTTCCTGGTCTTCAGAAAAAACTGCTTCTTCTACAAATGATTTATAAGCTTCGGAGTAAGAGTGATTTGTTTCAAAGAATAATTTTTCACCATTCTTCGAAAGTTCTGAATTGGAATATGGAATTATGCTTTCTGTTTTGAGGTCAATATAATAAACCGACTGATATTCGGTTGCAAGAACTTCGATGATTTTGTGGTTTCTTTTAAGTTCGTCTTCTTTTTTCTGTTCTGCACTTACATCTTTTACAACAACTAAAGCAATTAAGTCGCCGGTTTTTGCTTCTTTAGAAAGATAATAATATTGTTTGTGGCAGCGTGTAAGTCCTGTTGGAGAAAGTGCCCAATAAGTTACAACCGGAATAAGATTTCCTTCTGCATAAGCCTGCATTAAATATTCTGGTGATGTAATTTTCTTAAAATCTTCCTGATTAGAAAAAAGTCTTTCTTTACGAACAACACCTATTAAATCTGAATAACGGATTGGGCGAGGCAAGTGGATTGCATTTGTTACATCCGTCATATCATTTTTTACAAATTCATAAATTGCGCTGGTAATAAGATTTTTTGTAATATTACATTCATAATAACCGCATGCACCCGAGTTGATTGCATTTTTATAAATCTGCTCTTTGTTCAGCATTAAACCAATCTGATTTTTAAGCTGCTGCTCCTGTTCATTTTTATGAATTGAAGAATCTATTCCTTTGATAATATATGCAACTGCAATAAGAAGAATTACAAATAGCGTAACGATTATATAGATAAATTCCTTATGATGCTGAATAAATTCTTTTGGATTAAACATCATATCCTGAGCATGAACATTTGCAATATTCATAAGAGTTGTTGATTGAGGAACAACCATAATTCCACGGTTAATAAATGCAATAAGCGGTTCATTTTCGCGGTTTACAGCAAAGCAATATTCAGAAGTATATGGAATTGTTTTTGTATTAATTGAAAAACTTACCTGCTGATGGTAGAGAGTAGAAAGCATTTTGTATTCATTTAAAAGTGCAGATTTTGCAAGATTATTTGTTACGGCGGTTATACACTGTTCTGGAGATTTGTAAGTAATAATCAAACTGTTAGGGTAAAAATCTTTTGCAAAATTATAGTAAAGGGAATCTTCTGGAACTGCAATTGATGATGAAATATCGCCTTCCGAATCTGAATTATACGCAAGCATCATATTAAGAACTGTGAGCGGCTCTGAATAAATTAATTTTGTGTCATCAGCTGAAGGTGAATCATTGTAAATTGGAAAAGCAATATCAATTTCGTTGTTTAAAAGTGCATTCTTTAGCTGAGTGTGAGTGTCGTAAAAGAAGTATTCAAATTCATTTGTAATTTCAAGTTCTTTTCTTACTTCCTGGAACCAGTCAAGAATAGCGCCTTTTAAGCCGCCATCGTTATCTTTTGAACTGAATGGGAGATTTTTGTTAATACAACCAATTTTTAATCTTGGATGTTCTTCAAGCCAGTTTCGTTCTGAAAGTGTAAGTTTTTTTGAAATAAGAATTCGCGTGTAATATTTTTTGTATAATTCGTCGTTGTATGTTGGAACTGTTGTGTAAAGTACAGAAAGTATTTGATTAAGCTGGTCCAGTAAATTTTCGCGGCCTTTTGCAAGAACCATGTAATATTCGGATGAACTGATTTTGTACAAAGGAACAAGTTCTGGTCTGATTGTAATATCAAGTTCAACGGTAGCGTCAATTAATCCTTTTTCCGTATCATCCAAACGTTTATCATCATTATCATAAAGAATTATGCGGCATTTTACATTGTTTTCGTTTAAAAAATTCTGCAAATCTTGAATTTGAGTTGAATAGCTGCTTACACCAATGGTTGCGCCGTTAAGAGTTGTAATGTCTTTTGAATCTAAAACCAAATTGTGTTTGGAAGTAAAGATATAAGATGATTCTTTTCCCATTGTATATTTTGGGTAAAGAAGATGTTCTGCACGTTCTGGTGTGTACGAAACATCTGCAAGAGCATCAATTTCGCCGCGTAATAATTTGTCCATAAGATTTGGCCATGAATCATAAACATATTCATAAGTCCAGTCTGCATAATTAGAGACCATTTTTATATATTCATAGCCGTAGCCAGATTTTACGCCGCCTTCATAAGCACCTTCAAAAAATCCTGAACTCGGATAATAACCAATTTTTACAGTCTCCAAAGCAAAAAGATTTAAACTACAAATAAAAAGAGAAGCGCCGATTATAATATTTCTAAAAAAATGAGTACAATTTTTAATAAAAATCTTCATATATATATTCTATCATTACATTGCCGTATAAACAAGAGATGACAAAAAAAACGTTTTTTACTATAATTGCGATTTAATAAATTATTTAGGAGAAATCACATGGCATATTTTTTTGAAGGACAGTCACACACTTTTGATGAATACCTTCTGGTTCCGGGATACACTTCTGCAGATTGCATTCCGGCAAATGTTTCATTGCAGACACCAGTTGTCCGCTATAATAAAAAGGCTGGAGAAGCTTGTCCGCTTACAATGAATATTCCGATGACCTCCGCTGTTATGCAGTCTGTTTCTGATGACAGAATGGCAGTTGCTCTTGCAAAAGAAGGCGGAATCTCCTTTATTTTTGGTTCACAGACAATTGAAAATCAGGCAGCAATGGTAGCAAAAGTAAAAGCATACAAGGCAGGATTTGTTACTTCTGATACAAATATTCGTCCTGAACAGTCTTTGCAGGAACTTGTAGATGCAATTGAAAGAACTGGTCACTCAACAGTAGCCGTTACAGAAGACGGAACTGCAAATGGAAAACTTTTGGGAATTATTACCGACCGCGATTTCCGCATAAGCCATTGTGCACCAGATGCAAAAGTAAAAGATTATATGACTCCTCTTTCTAGTCTTGTTATGGCAGAAGAAGGAATTACTCTTGAAGCTGCAAATGATCTTATCTGGCAGAAAAAAGTAAATCAGCTTCCTGTTGTTGATAAAAACGGCAAACTTTTAAGCCTTATTTTCCGTAAGGATGCTGCAAGCCACCAGGAACATCCGCTTGAACTTTTGGATTCAAAAAAACGTTATCTTGTAGGTGCTGGAATTAATACCCGTGATTATATGGAACGTGTTCCTGCTTTGCTTAAAGCAGGTGTTGATATTATGACACTTGATTCTTCAGAAGGTTTTACAGAATGGCAGAGAAAAGCTCTTAAAGATATTCACGAAAACTTTGGTTATAACGTTCGTGTTGGTGCTGGTAACGTTGTTGATGCAGAAGGCTTCCGTTTCCTTGCAGAAGCTGGTGCTGATTTTGTAAAAATTGGTATTGGCGGCGGTTCAATCTGTATTACCCGTGAACAAAAAGGAATTGGTCGTGGTCAGGCTACTGCTACAATTGAAGTTGCAAAAGCCCGCGACGAATACTACAAGGAAACCGGCATTTACATTCCAATCTGTTCTGACGGTGGTATTGTACACGATCATCATATTACACTTGCACTTGCAATGGGTGCTGATTTTGTAATGCTCGGACGTTATTTTGCCCGCTTTGATGAATCTCCTACAAACAAACTTATTGTTAATGGTAACTACGTAAAAGAATACTGGGGTGAAGGTTCTAACCGTGCCCGTAACTGGCAGCGTTATGATTTAGGT
>JAILCM010000089.1 GCA_024680155.1 Treponema sp. | reverse complement strand
TGCAGCCTGAATCCATTCTGGTTCCAAAAGATTAACTCCGCCTTCTCCCTGAATGCATTCTACAAGGAAAGCGGCTGTTGTATCATCAAAGGCAGTTTTTATTGCTTCGTAATCGTTTGCCTTGATTGTCTTAAAACAAAGAGGATAAGGTGCAAAACATTCCGGATGGAACCTGTTCTGACCTGTTGCAGTAAGAGTTGCAAGAGTTCTTCCATGGAAAGAAGATTCCAAAGTGATGATTGTCTTGCGTTTTTCTCCGCCGTTGAGCTGGCCGTATTTTCTTGCAAGCTTAATTGCAGCTTCGTTTGCTTCGGCCCCGGAGTTTCCAAAATAACCACGTTCAAAGCCTGTAATCTGCAAAAGTTCGTCTGCAAACTGTAAGCCTACATCAGAAAAATAATAATTTGAAATATGAATCTGTTTTTTTGCCTGATTTGAAATTGCCTTTACAAGAGGCTTGTAATTGTGACCAAGGCAGTTTACGCCGATTCCCGCAATAAAATCTATGTATTTTTTGCCGTTTGCATCCCACATTGTGGAGCCTTTAGATTTTACAAAAGTAACGTCAAAACTTCCGTAATTATTAACGATTTTCTTTTCCATAAAAGTTCTCCTTGTATTTAGATTATCGGGCTTGTCCCGGCAATCTATTCTGTTATTTCCATCCATTTTTCGGTTGTTTCGTCTATACGCCGGACTATTTCTTCCAGTTGCCGCTGAACTGCTTTTGCTTTTTCGCCGTTTGAATAAACTTCTGGCAAAGAAAGTTTAAGTTCAAGTTCTGATTTCTGTTTTTCCAGGTCTTCGATTTCCTGTTCCAAACGCTTGATTTCTTTTTCTTTCTTGCGACGCTCGGATTCAAGGCGTTTTTGTTCTTCGTAGGAAAGCTTTCCAGAGGTGGCTTCGACAGGCTCAACCACCGTGGAATTTGAACCAGCCGGGGTTTTAGGGGCCTCTGAGACAGAGGTGCCATTTTTACCAATACCTTGTTCCGCACCCATTCCATTGCCCCTAGGCGAAGGGGAGGCGCAAGCTTCTGTTCCTTTTTTACCGCTCGTTGAAACTGCTTGCGCTCCAAGTTTCTGCTTCGCATAAACTTGAGACGTCTCTTCTGCCCCTCCTTCTTTAGCAACCTGCTCCAGATAATACTCGTAATTTCCGGGGAAATATTTGAACTGGGCAGGCTTGAGTTCAAGAACCTTTGTGGCAAGCTGTTCAATAAAACCTCGGTCGTGGCTTACAAAAATTACCGTTCCGCCAAAATCGCGGAGTGCGGTAAGAAGAACATCTTTTGAATGAATATCAAGATGGTTCGTAGGTTCATCTAGCACAAGAAGATTAACAGGGCTGAGTAATAACTGCAAAAGCGCAATTCTGGATTTTTCTCCTCCGGAAAGAACATCGAGTGATTTGTAAACATCATCGCCGCGGAAAAGAAAAGCTCCAAGCATATCTCTGAGTTTTGGAATAAGCTCCAGAGGTGCGTGTTCTTCCAGATAATCTAAAATTGTTTTTTTACCACAAATTGTTTCTGCATTATCCTGAGAAAAGTAGCCGATCTGTACGCCCGCACCCGGAATTGTTTCGCCTGAAAAATCTTTATCGACACCGGCAATTATGCGCAGTAATGTAGACTTACCGGCACCATTTCTTCCTGCAACAACAAGTCGTTCTCCGTTTTCCAGCGTAAGTTCAAAATTGTTAAGAATTTTACGCTCGCCATCGTAAGTTTTATTGATTCCATTCATTCGGAATACAAGACGTCCGCTATGTGGAGCTGGAGGAAAAGTGAAATGTATTTTTTTTAGAGATTCAGGAATTTCTATTCGCTCCATTTTTTCAAGTTTTTTCTGATATTCCTGTGCCTGAGCTGCTTTAGTTGCCTTATAGCCAAAGCGTCGTATAAAGTCTTCCAGTTTATTGATTTCTTCCTGCTGCTGTTCGTAGGCAGCAATTAAGGTTTTTAGTTCTACCTCGCGAACTTTTTCGTAATGTGTAAAGTTTCCCGGATAGCGTTTTAAATCTCCATTAAAAAGTTCATAAACTTCGTT
>JAILCM010000056.1 GCA_024680155.1 Treponema sp. | reverse complement strand
TATAATTCACCAAGCGGACTGGTAATTTACTGGACGATGAACAATCTCTTCAGTTTAGTAAAGAATATTTTTTACAAGATGAAGCATCCTGTATGGGTTCTTTATATCTGTTTATGTGTTATTGTTTTAGGCGCAGACTGGTATTTACTTTTCGGGCATCACGGATTTTTATACAGAAGAATCATGCTTATTTCAGCTCTTTCTGTAGTATTTCTTTCACCTTTAATTATTAAATTCATCAATTTTCTTATTGAAAAACCTTTTAAAAATCTTGCAGAAAACAAATCAAACCGAACAAGATTATTTCTTATTTCGGGAGTTGCACTCGCAATTTTAGTTGGAAATACATTACCATCATATATTGTTTCCTCTTCTCCGATGGAATTTTCCTTTGTTGATAAATACAATTCACCATTCTTCTTTTTAAGACATTCATTATGGGAAGCTATTGGTTTCTGTGTCTTCTGGCCAGCTTGTATTTATTTTATGTTCGGAAAGAAAACTCAAACCCTGATGACAGTTTTTGGAACTTTATTCTGTATTGGAGCAGTAATAAATGCCTTTATATTTGGCGGTAATTATGGAACTCTTTCAAATCTGATTACATTTTCAGATGCTGGAGCTTTAAAACCATCAACTTCTGAAGCACTGATAAATATTGCTGTTTTGCTTATTCCTGCTATTATTATTATTTTATTATTAATTTTTAAACGTGCTAACTGGCTTTCTGCAATCTGTTCAGTTCTAATTATAGCTTTTACAGGAATATCAGTCGTTCACGGGGCAAAAATCTCAAAAAGTTACAATCAATTAAAAGAATTAAAAAAGACAAACAATCAGCTTGAATCAACAACAAACATTGAACCTATTTTTAATCTTAGCAAAACAAAGCCAAATGTATTTGTTATCATGCTTGACCGTGCTGTAAATGGTTTTGTTTCTTATATTTTTGATGAAAACAAAGAACTTTACGAAGAATACGACGGCTTTACTTACTATCCAAACACGGTTTCTTATGCTGACCATACACTTATTGGGGCACCACCAATGTACGGAGGTTATGATTACACTCCTTACGAAATGAATAAAAGAAAAGATGAACCTTTAGTTTCAAAACACAATGAATCCATAACTGCACTGGCATCAATTTTTAATAATGAAGGATTTGACACAACTCTTACAGATATGTCATGGGCAAACTACAGCTGGATTCCAGATACAAGGATTTATAATGACTATCCATATATAAAGGTTCATCCAACTATCAGAATTTACACCGATATATGGCTCAAAAAACACCCTGAAGCATCGTCAAACACAGCCAGAAGTGACTTGCTGAAGCGTAACTTTTTATGGTTCAGTTTTTTAAAAACAATGCCTCTTTATTTCCGAGATTCAATTTATAACGATGGATTCTGGTGGAACACAAATCAGACATTAGGCAATCTTCAGGATGTTGTAAATAATTATGCAGCATTAGATTTTCTTCCTGAACTTACAGCTCTTGACTCTGACAAACCATCCTTTACTTTCTTTGTAAATGAATTAACTCATGAACCAAACTATCTGCAAGTTCCAGATTATATTCCAGTTTCCGAAGTTACAGACAAAGGTTCCGGACCATTTGCAGAAGATGTTCATTACCATGCAAATGCAGGTGCATTAAAAAGACTTGGAGAATTTTTTGAATACCTCAAACAAAATGACTGTTATGATAATACAAAAATAATTATTACAGCAGATCATGGAGCTCCTCTTGATGATGGAATAAGCCCAAATCAAGAAAAAGCAAATCTACCATTCAGAATTGAAGCCTATAATCCTATTTTACTTGTAAAAGATTTTAATTCGCGTGGAATTTTAAAAACCGACCATACTTTTATGACAAATGCAGACATTCCAACTATTGCATTAAAAGATATTGACGATGATGCAATAAATCCATTTACTGGCAACCGTGTAAAGAGACCTGACGCAAAAGATAAGGTTTTTGTTCCTTATGTCGTAACATGGTCACCAGATGCTCATAATAAAAACACATTTAAAATCCAAAGCAATGAATGGTATTCCGTTCACGATAATATTTTTGATCCTAAAAATTGGAAAAATGAATCACCATATGACACAAAGGAGGCTAAATAATGCATTCAACATTTTTATATATCGACCCAGGCACCGGTTCAATGCTCTTTTCTATTCTCATTGGTGCTGCAGCTACGCTTTTTTTCCTGGGAAAAGCTGCCTGGATAAAATTAAAGCTTTTGTTTACTGCAAGGAAAAATGGAGTTTCTGTTTCGCAGGATTCCAACTTTAAGAAATATGTTGTTTATAACGAAGGCATGCAATACTGGAATACCTTTAAGCCAATCTGCGAGGAATTTGAGCGCCGTCAGATTGAACTTACCTACTATACTTCTGCCGAAAAAGACCCCTGCTTTGAGCAAGGCTATAAATTCGTAAAACCGGAATTTATTGGCGAAGGAAACATGGCTTTTGTAAAACTGAATATGCTAAGTGCCGGTGTAGTTCTTATGACAACTCCTGGCTTACAGGTTTACCAGCTAAAACGAAGCAAACACGTAAAACACTATGCACACATTCTTCATGCTCCAAGTGATGCAACTATGTACCGCCTTTTTGGAATTGATTATTTTGATTCGGTTCTTCTTTCGGGGGATTATCAAAAAGCAGACATCAGACTTCTTGAAAAACAGCGCGGATTAAAAGAAAAAGAACTTGTAGTTGTAGGCTGCCCATATCTCGACACGCTTAAACAAAAAATACAGTCAATTCCAGCTGAAGAAAATCATCAGTTTACAGTTCTGGTTTCTCCTAGCTGGGGTGCAAGTGCTCTGCTTTCAAAATATGGTGAAAAACTTCTGGATCCATTACTTGCTACTGGCTGGAACATCATCGTTCGTCCGCATCCACAGTCTAAAAAATCTGAAAAAGAAATGCTGGACCATCTTACAGAAAAATATAAAGATACAAAAAATCTTATCTGGGATTATGAACGTGACAACATTTATTCAATGAAAAAATCAGATATAATGATTTCTGACTTTTCGGGAATTATCTACGATTACACTTTCCTTTGCGACAAGCCTGTAATGTACGTAAATGCCCAGTTAGACCTTATGCCTTATGATGCTTTTGATTTACCGGAAAACGGAAAACACATCTGGCAGTTTGACACTCTTAAAAAAATTGGTATTGAATTAAAAGAAGAACAGTTTGAAAACATAAAAGAAGTAATTCAAAATGCAAGCGACAGTACAGAACTGGCAGAACTTAGACATTCAGCAAAAAATGAAGCATGGATGAACGAAGAAAATGCCGGTAAAGCCGTCGTTGATTTTATGATTAGCAAAAGTAATATAGGAGAATAGAATATGCAAGCTTTAATGTTAGCCGCAGGAATGGGAAAACGTCTCGGCAGATATACAAAAAACGCAACAAAATGTATGGTTCCGGTAAACGGAAAAACTTTAATAGAATGCGCAATCGAAGCTCTTGTAAAAAACGGCATAAAAAAAATGGTCATTGTCGTTGGTTACAAAAGTGACGTTCTTATAGACTTTATTCATTCCAAATTCAATTCTGAAAACCTTAATGGAATGGAAATTGAATTTATCGAAAATAAAGTTTACGACAAAACCAATAACATTTATTCTCTTTACATGGCACGCGATGCTCTCTGCAAAGATGACACAATTCTTCTTGAAAGCGACCTTATTTTTAAGCCGGAAATTATTACAAAGCTTATCAAATCAAAAGAGCCTAATCTTGCAGTTGTTTCGCATTTTGAAAGCTGGATGGACGGAACCTGTACCCTTCTTGATGAAGAAAATAACATTACAGGCATTCTTGACAAAGCACACTTCAACTGGTTTGAAACAGAAGATTATTATAAAACCGTAAACATTTACAAATTTTCAAAAGAATTTTCAAAATCATATTACGTGCCGTTTCTGGAAGCATACCAGAAGGCTTTTGGTAAAAATGAATATTACGAGCAGGTTTTAAAAGTTCTGTCCTTCCTTTCTTCATCAACATTAAAAGGGCTTCCTGTTCCCGGTGATGACTGGTACGAAATTGATGACCCTGCTGACCTTGCAATTGCAGAAACAAGATTTTCTAAGGGCAAAGATAAACTCAAGCTTTTACAGAAAAGTTATGGCGGCTACTGGAGATTCCCTCAGCTAAAAGATTACTGTTATCTTGTAAATCCATACTTTCCACCGCAGAAAATGGTGGATGAATTGCAGGCAAGCTTTAAAACACTGCTTACACAATATCCAAGTGGTGCTGCCCAGATGAGTCTTCTTGCAGGAAAAATCTTTAACCTTCTGCCGGAACACATTGTTGTTGGAAACGGAGCTGCAGAACTGATTTCTTCTCTGGGAGAAAAACTTACAGGAAAAGTTGCAGTACCTTACCCTACATTCAACGAATATCCGGAACGTTTTACAAACTGCCAGATTGTTCCAATAAACACAAATCCAGAAGATTTTTCTTACTCAGCAGCCGATATTCTTGAAACTGTAAAAAAAGAAAACGTAAATTCAGTTCTTCTTATAAATCCTGATAATCCGTCTGGAAACTTTCTTGGTAAAAAAGATGTAATTGGGCTTTTAAAAGAACTTAAAGCCCGTGACGTTAAACTTATTTTTGATGAATCTTTTATTGATTTTGCCGATAAAGAAATCCGCTACACTCTTTTGAACGAAGAAATCTTAAATGAATTCGACAATCTTATTGTAGTAAAATCTATAAGTAAGAGTTACGGAGTTCCAGGCTTGCGTCTTGGTGTACTTGCTTCCTGCAATACTGATTACATCAATATGATTAAAAAGACAAATGCAATCTGGAACATAAACTCGTTCGGCGAATATTATCTTCAGATTTACGAAAAATACAGCAAAACTTATGCTGCTGCCTGCGATTCAATTGCAGAAGAAAGAGCTCGTTTTATAAAGGAACT
>JAILCM010000019.1 GCA_024680155.1 Treponema sp. | reverse complement strand
CCTTCGGTAATTTTTACAAAAGCAGAACCTTTAAAATTGAACAAAACAGGACGGGCAGTTTCGCAAATGCCTTTCTGGTCGTAAGTCTGAACATCACGTTTTCCAGCCAGAACACTCTGCATAAAATCTGCAATCTTAGACAAATCACCGTTGCCAAAAACGCCATCGAGTTCAGGCATCTGTTCATACAAATCCTGTGCATACCGCTGGGCAAGACATCCCGTCATAATAATTTTTGCATTCGGATAAGCCGCTTTTACAGAATAAACCGCATCTATCGATTCTTTTTTTGCAGATTCAATAAAACCACAAGTATTAATGAGAATAAAATCAGCTTCGTCGGCATTAAGAGTAAGTTCAAAACCTTTTTTAGAAAGATAACCTGTAATCAGTTCGCCATCAGTCTGATTTTTTGCACAACCGTGCTGGTCTATAAAAAACTTAATCAAGTTCAATTACCACCAGTTTGTATTTTCCGTCTGTATCTTTAATCCACTTAATATCTTCTACAAGAACTTGTCCTGCAGGTCCAATATCAAGATCAAATGAGCGGGAATCGGCAAGAATTGTAAATTTAACGTTATTACTGTTAGAAATCCACAAGCGAATTCCGTTCTTTGGAGTCGCGGTGAAAGTTTCGTTTTGTGAGAAGTAAGTTTCTACGGAATCTGCATTATCAACTTTATCGCGGAAAAGACAAGAACCACGGAATACCGCATTAATTGTAAACGGATAAGGACTTCGCAATTCTTCAAGAATAACTTTTGGTGTATGTTTAGATTTTACATCCTGTGCAAGAGTAATTGAATCAACATCAACAGATTCATGAGGCCGTAAAGTAACGCCATTACTAAGAAGCACACTGATTCTGGCGCCTCGTTTTTCGTCAGTCATGGAAAGATCATCTACATAAAGAATTAAGTCAGGCTTACCGTCGCCATTTACGTCAATTTCAGATTCTTCACCAAGTTCAACATAAAATACGCCGGCTGGAGTTTCGAGTCCAAAAGAAGAAAGTGTTGAATAAACCGTAAGAACAATCTGAGCCTTTTCTGTTGGAATTAAAATCTGATCACCTTTGTAAACGCGCTGAACAAATTTTGTATTTGAAAGTTCGTACTGTTTTTTTACAAGGCTGTTTGCATCAACAACAATACCTTCATCCACTTTTTTATTTTTATGGAAGATTAAGAACAAAGTTATGCCCGCGCCAATCAAAAGCACAGCAACGGAAGAAAGAACTACTGGAAGAATCCAGTTTTTTTTATGCTGAACAATAAGTCCTTCGGGAACAGGTGATTCCTGAATTTTCTTATTATTATAAAGCTTAAGTATAAATTCAGAATCAAGTTCAAGATAGTTTGCATAATTTCGCAAAAAGCCAATCATATAAGCTTCGCCAGGAAATGCCCCGCTATCTTCTTCTTCAAGACCTATGAGATATCGTTTTTCAATTGAAATTTCACGTGAAATTTTATCTATATCAAGATTTTTTTCTTCTCTGGTTTTACGAAGGATTTCACCAAAACTTTCCATAATTGATAATTACTCCGCGAACAAAAAGTTATCAAAAACATTGGCAGAAGACGGAGCGTCATAAATAAAACGCTGGTCTGAAATATCCTGATTAAGGTGATAATCGTAGAAATTGAAAATAAATTCTTCACCTTTTGGAGTTACAGCTTCTATTCTTCTGATTAATTTTGTTTTTTCGTTGATTGCAAGATTTATATACTGAAAAGCTTCTGATGTACTCTTACGGCGTAAATTAAAACGCACAACCATTTCGTCTGAACCGTCTTCGAGAGGAACTGCATTTTGTCCAGATTCATAGGCAACTGTATAATAGCGGCTCATAAGTGCCAGGCCTTGCGGAGTTGCCAAAGAAGCACCACTACTACCCTGTTGAACCGACTGCTGCAAAACAGCATCTGATTCCGGCAAATAAATTGTAAGAAGATCGCCGTTGTAACAAATAACCTGATTTTCTGGATTTGAATAATCCATTCTTAAAAGGTCAGGAGCTTTAAACGAAAGTTTTCCGGCTGACTCTTTTTTATTTATTTTTATTTCAAAACTTGCTTCAAAGTCTTTTATAGAAGCGTAATATTCAGAAACATTCTTAAAATATGCGCTGGCTGTAGTAATTCCCTGTGCAAAAAGAGATGCAGAAAAAAGCATCAGACAAACAAACAAAAGCTTTTTCATATTTGTACATTATACCTTTATTTTGTAGTAATGTCTATTTACTCGGCAGTTCCTGCATCGGCAGAACCTGTTGCAGAGGAATCTTCGGAAGAACCGGCTTCGGCGGAAGATGGATTTTCGGAAGATTCCTGTTTGCTTTGATCTTCTAACTCTTTGCAGTGCTGTTCGCCTTTTACTATGTCGTAGAATTCTTTGCCATCCATTGTTTCTACTTCTAAGAGTCGGTCAGAAATATATTCTACAAGCTGCTTGTGCTCGGTAAGAAGATTTACTACGTAGTTGTAGCGTTCTTCCATAATCTTTGCAATTTCTTCATCAATATAGTTCTGAGATTCTTCACTGAATTCGCGGACAAGATTTGGTTCGCCGCCACGAGTACCAAGAACGCCCTTTCCAAGTGTCATATTTTTGAATTTGTCTGACATTCCATAATCGGTAATCATTCGTTTTACAATATCAGTTGCGCGGGCAATATCATTGGATGCACCAGTTGAAATATCACCAAGAATAACCTGTTCTGCAGCACGACCACCAAGACAACTGTCAACTTCGTTAATCATGTCTTTTTTAGTCATAAAGAATTTTTCTTCTTCTTCGCGGTACTGAGTAAAACCACCAATTCCGTGACTGCGTGGAACAACTGTAATTTTGTTTACAGGCTCGTGTTCTGGAGTAAAAGCAGCAACCAAAGCATGACCAGTTTCGTGAACGGCTGCAAGACGCATCTGTTTTTTATTGTCTTTGCGGCTCTTCTTTTTAAGACCAATGCTAACTTTATCGATGGCATCGTTAAAATCTTCCATTGTAACCTTTTTACGACCATTGCGTACGGCAAGAAGTGCTGCTTCATTTACAACGTTAGCCAAATCTGCACCGGCAAAACCTGTAGTTCCATGTGCAACCGATTCAAAATCAACATCTTTATCAAGTTTTACATTTTTTGCATGAATACGAAGAATTTCTTCACGACCTTTTACATCCGGTTTTTCAACTGGAACCTGGCGGTCAAAACGACCAGGACGAAGCAATGCGGGGTCAAGAATGTCAGCACGGTTTGTAGCGGCAAGAATAATCAATCCTTTTTCGTTATCAAAACCATCCATTTCAACAAGAAGCTGATTCAATGTCTGTTCACGCTCGTCGTTACTAGAAAATCCATTTGCACGGTTTTTACCAAGAGCATCAATTTCATCAATAAAAATAATACAAGGAGCTTTTTCACGGGCCTGTTTGAACAAATCGCGGACACGGCTTGCACCAACACCAACGAACATTTCTACAAAGTCTGAACCCGAAATACTAAAGAACGGAACTCCAGCTTCACCAGCAACTGCGCGGGCAAGCAAAGTTTTACCAGTTCCAGGGTCGCCTACCAAAAGAACGCCCTTTGGAATCTTTCCACCAATGTCCGTGTACTTTTTAGGAGATTTCAAAAAGTCTACAACTTCAACAAGTTCATCTTTAGCTTCATCAACACCGGCAACATCAGCAAAACGGGTTTTAATCTTTCCTTCTTCAACAACTTTAGCTCTGGAAGCACCAACACTAAAAATGCTGCCCATTCCGCCGGCTCCACCGCCCATTTTTCTAAAAATCAGGAAGTACATCAAAAGTAAAAGGCCAACAGGGAAAATAAGATTGAGCAAAATCTGAACAAGAAGATTACTCTGTTTTACAACAAAGCGATAATTTACGTTATTTTCATCAAGAATATCAAGAAATTTCTGAGTGATTACAGCAGCAGTTTTATATTCAGCACGACTATCACGAGAAGCCATTTTGAACAAAGAAAAACCGCGGCTTCTTGAATCATCAACTACACCGGCACCATAACCAATAATATAATGCTCGCCAATTTCTACCGAACGGATTTCGCCGCTTTCAATTTTTTCTACAAAATCAGAATAATCGGTAAGATTTTCTGAGCGCGAGAACATAAAAAGATCTACGACTATAAAAACCAGCACACCAATTAAAAGAATTGTCCAGAATTTAAAATTCGGTTTTCTTGGAGGTTCATTCTTTTTGTTATTCTTATTCTTATCATCTTTCGGACCTGCAAACTTAAAGAAGTTGTATGGGTCATTTTCATTATTTTCGTTTTCTGCCATATATTGAGTCATATATTAAATATACTATTTATATAGAAAAGTGTCGACAAAATTACAATTTTTTATTTTTTTTTGTGATTTTTTGTTTTTTTTCTAAACTTTTTTTTTAAATAACCGAAAAACTAATCGTCAGAACATTTAAACGTGGGAGGAATGCGTTATGGGATACACGAACAGTTACAATGCCTACCAAAAAACAAACATCACAACTGCAAGTCAGGGAAGATTAGTTGTTCTTTTGTATGAAGGTGCAATCAAACAACTTACAGCGGCACTTACATTCATTGAACCAGATGGAAAAATTCTTGCAAAGAATATTGAAAAATTTGGACTTGCAATTCAAAAGGCACAGGGAATCATTACGGAACTTCAGGTTTCTCTTGATATGGATAAGGGCGGAGACATTGCAAAAAATCTTATGTCGCTGTATCTTTTTTTTAATGAAGAGTTGACTTCTGCAAATATTAATCATGACAGCCAGAAATTGAATTCGGTTTTAAAAATGCTCAAGGATTTGGCAGAAGCTTGGAAACAAGTTGCAAACAGTACGGCAAATGCACCGGCTGCAAAAGTTGAACAGGCATTGAATATTGTAGGCTAAAGGAGGCTGTTTATGGCAGAAATTACACAGGAAGAATTGAACGAACGCGTTGCAATTTTAAAAAGATTCAGAACTTTACTTGAACAGCAGCGCGGAAAATTTAGAGAATATCTTGATGTTCTTGAAAAACAGCATGATTCAATCACAACTGAAAACACAGAAGCTTTACTTGCCCACACTGAACTTGAACAGCAGGTTGTAAAAAATCTTGCAAACCTTCAGAAAGTGATTGTTCCAATGAGCAAACTTTACAATTCTTCTGTAAATGAAGCAGGAACTTTTGCCGGAAGCGTGCCAGGAACAGATGAAGCCTCTATAGAAAAAATTCAGGAAGAAGTTAGTGAATTGCAGAATAAGGTTTTAAAACAGAACCAGATTAACCGTGATTTGCTCCGTGTTCATCTGGAAGGAATAAAAACTCAGATTACAAACTTTAAAAATCCATATAAAAACAACCGCAATGTTTACGTTACACAAGCTCAAACAGCGCGACTTGTAGAAGTAGAGATTTAATTGAAACAAACTTGGGCGGCGACGAGTTGAAGTTGCGCCGGCTTTTATATTTTTTATGATTTCGCTTTTAGTTGCATACACAAAAAAAGACCGCGTAATAGGCTCAGGGGGAAAGATTCCATGGAACTTACCTTCTGAGCGTATTCGTTTTAAAGCGATTTGTGCCGGAAAAAAAGTGATTATAGGAAGAAAGAGCTTTGACGAAATAGGGCATGCACTCTCCTATTGCACACTTGTGATTGTTTCTAAAAAGATGAAGGAAGCCCCGGAAGGATGTTTACTTGCAAAAAGCTTTGAAGAAGCAGTAGAGATTTGCGCAGGGAAGAAAGAACTTCTAAACGACGCGGACGTTTTGGATGAACCTGCTGAAGAAATTCTTGTTGCAGGCGGAGGAGAGATTTACAAAAAAGCCCTCCCCTTTGCAAGCCGTGTTTATGCCACAGAAATTCATGCAGAATTTGACGGCGATACATTTTTTCCACCGCTTAATGAGTCAGAATGGGATTGCAAGAAAGAAGAATCTCACTCTGATAATGGAACAGAATACGACTATCTGACGTTTTCCAGGCGGCGGTTCAAATCATCTACCTTGGCCTGAATGTCGGCATGAGTCTGCCCGTCCTTGCCATGCCCTGAACGGAAAGGTCCACTTAAAATCATTCCAAGCATTGCAACTTTTGGGAAAGGGAATTTCTTTTCAAATTCTTCGTCGGTCATTTCGTCCATAAAGGCACGTGCTTTTTTGTAATCATCCTGAATAAGGGCTGCCATTTCGCGGTTTTTAAGCATATCGCCCATTGTTGTCCAGGTTGTGATTGTAAAGGCCTTTTTGGAAGTTGAAGTTACATCAATTTTTGCAGAAAGACGAATATCAGCACTTGAAGCGCCAATTAAAATTTCATATTCCCCACTTGGTGCGTACCATTCTTTTGTGTCGGTATTCCAGTAAGCAAATGAACGTTTATCCAAAGTGAAAGTAACTTTTGCAGTTCCGCCAGCTTTTACAAAAACTTTTTCAAAGCCTTTAAGTTCTTTTGCCGGCCTGATTTCAACTCCAGTTTTATCGCTTACATAAAGCTGAACAATTTCTTTTCCATCAACCTTGCCGGTATTTTTTACAGTAAGGCTAACTTCAAGCTTGTCGCTGTCTTTAATTTTGTCTGCACTTACTTTAAGGTCTGAATATTCAAACTTGGTGTAGCTTAAGCCGTGACCAAATGGGAACAAAACAGGCATTTTTCGGCTGTCGTACCAGCGGTAACCAACAAAAATACCTTCTGAATAAATGCAGGTACGTCCGTTTCCAGGGAAATTCATAAAGCAAGGTGTATCTTCCAAACGGAGCGGGAAAGTTTCTGCAAGTTTTCCACAAGGATTAGATATTCCATACAAAAGACGGATTTGTGCAGTACCAATATTTTCGCCGCCAAGATAGCATTCCAAAACTGATTTTACATCTTTAAGCCAAGGCATTGTTACTGGAGAACCGTTATGAAGAACAACTACAACATTAGGGTTCACAGCAGAAACTTTTTTAATAAGTTCGTTTTGAACAGGAGGCATTTCAAGCGAAGTTCTGTCTGCCCCTTCTGATTCATAACTTTCAGGAAGCCCCGCAAAAATTACAACTGAACCGGCAGTTTTTGCTTTTTCCAAAAGTTCTTTTTCAAGCGCGGCAGTAGTTGTAACAAAATCTTTATTGTAAGCCTGAGCGTATTCAACTTTGATTCCCTCTTTTTTTGCAGCTTCGAGTGCGTTTGTCATTTTGTAACACTTTATTTTAGAACTTCCGCCGCCACCATAACGAGGTTCTTCTGCAAAAAAGCCAGCAAACAAAACAGAATCAGATTTTTTAAAAGGAAGAAGAGCATCATCATTTTTAAGAAGAACACAGGATTCTTCGGCAATTCTTGCAGATTCAGCGTGATCCTTTTCCATATCAAATTCGCCCTGGAATTTAATATCTTTATATTTAAGAACAAGCTCAAGAACATGCGACACAGCTTCATCAAGTTCTTCCATAGAAAGTTCGCCATTTTTTACAGCCTGAACAACTTCACTGTCGGTCATTCCACCGCTCCCTGGCATTTCAAGACTCAAATCAGCTTTAATTCCTTTTACGCGGTCATTTACAGCACCCCAGTCAGAAACAACCATTCCCTTGTAATTCCATTGGTCACGGAGAACATCTTTTAAAAGCCATTTATTTTCGCTGGAAAGTTCACCGTTGATTGCGTTGTAAGAACACATGATTGTAGCGGGAGCTGATTTTTTTACACAAGTTTCAAAGCCTGCAAGATAGATTTCGCGCAAAGTTCGTTCATCAATAATTTCGCTTACGGAAAAACGGTTTGTTTCCTGATTATTTGCAGCAAAATGTTTGAGTGAGGTGCCAACTTTTTTAGACTGAACGCCGTTAATATAGGCAGCTCCAAGTTCACCAGAAAGATAAGGGTCTTCCGAAAAATATTCAAAGTTACGGCCGCAAAGTGGAGAGCGTTTTATGTTGATTGCAGGACCAAGAAGAGTTGCAACTCCAAAAGATTTTGCTTCTTCACCCAAAATTTCGCCTTCTTTTTTAAGAAGTTCGCGATCAAAAGAAGAAGCAGTTGCACAGCCAGAAGGAAAACTAACTGCCACGCGGGAATCGTTTTCATCAACGCCATTTTCAATTTGAGTACGCAATCCGCTTGGACCATCACTTACCATTACAGACGGAATTCCAAGACGGTCAATATTTTTTGTACGCCAGAAATCTTTACCTGAACAAAGGCTTGCTTTTTCTTCCAAAGTGAGCTGTGACAAAAGCTCTTTAATTTTTGCATCCATAAAAACTCCTATTTAATATATTCGTAAACCTTGCTTTCAAGATTTTCTTCTATTTTATCTGGCAAAAGTTCAAAAAAATCATAGCCGGTAAGAGCTTCTATATAATCTATTGAACAAAGGAACTGCTCCCAGTCGCCAGTTTTACCCATGCCCATTTGATTCGGAACATTTATTGCAATTACCGTTGCATCTTCATCAATTCGGTTCAAATCATCCGTGCCTTCTGGAATTGCAATCAAAACTTTCCAAGTGTAAGCAGGAACATTCATTTCAACCCGTCCACCATCTCTTGTTTTTACACTGATTGAATCAAAAGTTCCCTTTGAGCTTGTACCACCAGTTCCATAAGGACCTGCAATTATATAAACTTCGTTTCCCTGAGCTACAAGAGTACGTTCGTAATTTTCAAAATGCATCCAGATTACTCGGTTATTATCAGGAGATTGAGGAACCATATTCGTCATCAAAAAAGTCATGGAATTATCCTCTTTTGTAGCAGTTCGGTCTGCAGAAGGACAAACGTGCCCGCGATCAAACCCATACGAATTATAATGATAATCAGCTTTCCTAATTGCATGCCAATCACCAGGAAGTTCCGGATCAGGACGAAAATCATTCATTCGGTCGGAAGGTCCAATATCAGAAGAATCAAGATGCCAGGCAACCCAATTTGGGCACAAAGTTTTTGTATTATAAGAAAGCGTGTACTGCGGCTTTACCATAAGATAGTTTTCGTCGGAAGAATTTTCGCCAATTGCATCAGTAGGATTTCCAAAAAAGAGAGGCTGATTTTCGCTGTAGCCAAAATCAGCCTCGGTAGGTTGGGAAGTTTTTTTAGAAGAGTCTGGTTTTACAGGAGAAACTTCGCTAGTGTAGGATGCCTGATGAATTGTCTGGTTTTGATTTTGGTCTTGTCCTCCGTTCTGTTTGTATGCCTGATATTCAGACCAATTACTAATAATATCGTGCGGACGGTAAATCAGAGGATCTTCAGCCTGAACAAAAGACATTAAAACTCCATCTGCACCAAATTCTACATAAGGTTTGCCACCTAAAAACCATGCACCAAAAAGCACAGTCATAATAATTGCGGCAAAAATAAAAAATTTACGTTTTTTTGGATTTTTTGATTGTATTCCAGCTTCGGCAACACGCCTGATATTTTCTTCATTTATAAAAGAATCGATGTCAACGCGAACGGCGGAGGACTCTTTTGATTGCACTGCAGATTTTTTACCTGCGTCGGATTTGTTTTCGCTTGATTGATTTGCAGCTTCTGATTTACGTTCGTTTGATTTTGCAGAAGCGGTTTTTGATTCAGTCAGCCTTTTATCGTTTTTCTTTGAATCTGATAACGTTGTTTTTTTGGCGGGCTTTTTGGAATCAGCAGGATTTGTTTTTTCAGCGTCTTTTCTTGAATCTATCGATGTTGATTTTTCAGCGGGCTTTTTGGTTTCTGATGCCTTAGAATTTTTACTTTTTGCTTCCTCGGTTTTCGGCTTTAAGTTTTTTGAATCTGTTTTTTTTACAGCCGCATTTTTTTGTTCAGATGATTTTGCTTTAGTTGATTGTGCTTCAGAAGATTTGTTTGTTCCCATAAATTGAACTGTAGCGTTAAGCAAAAGCAATTTCAAGCATTTAAAAGGGCATTTGCAAATTATAAAAAAGCATTATGCAGAAACTTCCACATAATGCCTTTTATTAAAAAAACTTACTTTACTCTATAGCTTTCTTCATCACCAAGAAAAGACGTTTTTGGATTTACACCACCTGGAGCAATTTCTATTCTTTCTAAAACAAAGCCCGGAGTAACAGGATAGATTCGCAAAGTATTCAAACCTTCCTTACAATCCATGCGGGTCTTTAAAACTCTGGCATTATTCAGAATATCATTTGACCAGGTAATGTTGCCAACTACAAAATCTTTTGCGACACAATCAATTAAAGCCTGTTTTCCATTTACTTCTACCATAAATTGGAGTTTATTTTCGGAAGTAACAGGATTTGAAGCATTTGTCTGAAACGAGAACTTGTACGAACCAGCTTTTTCAACTGCAAAACTGTATTCAACATAAGGAGCTTTTTCTGTTGAATCAAAATATTGTGTTACAGGAAACGCCTTTACAGCCGAAAGATTTTTTCCATATCCGGCGAGTTCTTTAAATTCTGCACCATCAAAATCTTTTTTGCCAGTAAAATGAGCGGCTTCTATTGTAATTGCACCATCAGTCTGAACAAAAGTTCCTGCAGGATAATCCATTTTTACAGGAGTTGCATCTACCAGAACTGGAATCTGGAATTTTCCTTTTGCGCTTTTTCCAGAAATTATTATGTTTTCTGTTTTTGCAGATGCTGCTTCAAGTTTTTTTCTATCTACTTTTACAACAATCGTATCAATATTCTGCTGAGCTTCTTTAAGAATTTCAAAATTAACAAACGAACTCTTATTTTCGAGGGCAACTTTGTATTTAACGCCGTCTTTTACAAGATTTGCAACGTTAATTTTTGCTTCCACAACATCAGGATTTTTAAAATCGTAAATAACCAGCTGTTTTTTAGTTTCTATATCAGAATATTTCATGCTGTCTTCGCCATTTACCCAGACAACAATTTCTTTTTTATCAGAAGGGCTTACAGCTTTAAGTTCCGGATTTTTACAATTTGTGCTATCCCAGGTTGTAAAACCAATATGTTTTGAATTTCCCATTCCCTTCCAGCGGCCGTTTCCAATTTTGTGATATTCCGAAACCAATGCGGCATCAAATTTAATTGCTTCCTGTGCCTGTTTTGCGTAATCATTTGCGGCAATCAAACCTTTTGAAGAATACCATTTATTTAAAGAAGCAAGCAGGAACAGTTTAATAACGTTCATTGTTCCCATTGCAGGATAATAAACCTGTGCATAATATGGAACAAAAGCGTCTTCCGGCATTTGAGACTTTAGATTTTCAGCTTTATCCATTACACCCTGAACTTGAGCTAAAAGACGAGGAGCTTCATCATAATTTATTGCAGAAAAAGTATCAATTTTTATACTTTCTGTTCTGCGTAAATGTGCAAGTTTTGTGTAAGAATCAAGAAGTTCTGCAATCTGATTTTGAAGATTTTCGTCCAGAATTGAAAATTGAGTTTTTGCCCACTGTTTTGCGTATTCTGTACCGGTCATTGAATCTGCGCTGTAAGTTGGATAATCATAAGCTAAATCCATAAAATAATTGAGCGGGAATTCGTTTGTTGCAATATCCCCAACGTTTACAATCCAAAGTTCACGAACGCCAAAATCATAAGCCTGACTCATCTGCTCTTTAACTTTCGGAATATAAGATGTGTTAATCCATTCGTAAGAAACAGGGCCTCCGTGGTAATCAAGATGATAATACATTCCGTAGCCACCCTTGTGATTCTGCATTTCTTTTGTAGGAAGGGTTCGCAAGTTTCCGTGATTATCATCACACAATAAAAGAGTTACGCCTTCAAGTTCAGGACCGCCAATTAAACCTTTAGTTTTTTCGTCACCATAGAAGAACGGTTCAACTTCTTTATAAAGCGCGAACATTCTTGGAACTTCATCAAGATTTGTGTTTACATTTTTGCGGATTAAATCATTCTGAACTTTTAAAACGTCACGAAGAAGATTGATATTATCTGCAAGCGTTGAATTGCTTCCCAAAATTGCAGAATCGGCTTCTCCACGCATTCCCACAGTGATTACGTTTTCAAATTTTCCGTTGCGCTTAAGTCCGTCTTCCCAGAATTTTGTAATTCCAGGTCCATTTTTAGAAAAATTCCATTCTTTTCCATATTCAGGATGACTTGAACGAAGTCTTCCAAATTCAACGCCCGCACGGCACAAAGGTTCATGATGGCTTGTTCCCATTACAACGCCAAGTTCATCGGCAAGCTTTGCACTTGTAAGCCCCGGACCGTCTGCACTAAAGTTTGAAGACCACATTGCAGGCCACATATAATTTCCTTTCATGCGCAAAAGAAGTTCAAAAACCTGTTCGTAGCATTTTGCATTAATTCCGCCAAAACGTTTATTTGCCCATTCACCAAAAGCAGGCCATTCATCATTTATAAAAAATCCGCGGTATTTTACAGAAGGTTCATTGCTTGTGTAATTTACAGAAGAATCAAGCGTGATTTTTGTCTGTTTTACCGGATTTTCGCCGAGCCATTTTGCAAGAGGAGAAACTCCGATAAGTTCAGAAAGATGGAAGAGGCCGTAAATTGTTCCGCGTTTGTCGCTTCCGGCAATTACGAGGGCAGTTTTGATGTTAGGATATTCAGCGAATGGAGAATCGACTAAGGTAAAGGTGTAAACTTCATTTTTTCCGCTGATTACATTGGTACCTGGGGCGCTATTAACATTGGTACCATGGGCGCCGGCAAAGCTGATTTTTTTAGTGCGTTCAAGAGTGGCAAGCGCGTCGCTTTTTCCAAAAGTGCCGTAAATTACAGTGAATTCGCCGCATTTTGAAAGTTCAGTTTGATTCTGAGGAGAGGCATCTGTTACCTGCTTAATATCCTGCTGAACTTTTTCTGCAATTTTTACAACGCCACTGAATGCGCTTTCTTCCTGCAAAAAACTTACCGAAGATTTTCCGTTAAGATTCTGGATAATGAATTGAGTAGAAGTTTGAGCGAACAAACCTCCCACCCCCAAAACGGAAACAAGTAAAAGTACAAAAAGTACCGATACAAATTTTCCCTTGCTTGATTTCATAAGATTTCCTCTTTTGTTTTCGTTAAACGTTTTACTAAAATAAATGATAAAGCTTGGTACATCAAGTTGTCAATAAAAATGATTGTTATAAAACAAATTAAGGGGAAACTACTTATAAAGCAGCAGAAGAAAAATTTATCGTTTCAGAAGGAATCGTGTCAGAATAATATTTGTTAAATAAAAAAAGCTTGCCTTAATGACAAGCTTAATCTTTGAGACTGACACGATTCGAACGTGCGACCCCCACCTCCGCAGGGTGGTGCTCTAATCCAGCTGAGCTACAATCTCATACTCAAACACTGGCTTTGAATAGGTGTTTTAGATCGGAGGCGACAGGAGTTGAACCTGCCCGGCCCGATTAGGAACCGACGGATTAGCAATCCGTTGTATTACCGCTCTACCACACCTCCAGTAGAATCGGAGCGAGAGGGATTCGAACCCCCGGTAACTTGCGCTACAACGGTTTTCAAGACCGCCCCAGTACGACCGCTTTGGTATCGCTCCAATAGGTGAGTACTAAAATATA
>JAILCM010000318.1 GCA_024680155.1 Treponema sp. | reverse complement strand
CAACAGGACGGAGTTTTGCGTGAGCTTCGAGGAAGAAGTCGTTGTTGTCCATAGAAGTTGTAAGCATTGTAGCAAGTGGACGAGCAGATTTGTCTGCTTCGATAGATGCTGCAAGAACAACCATATCAGCCTTGATATGAATCTGTTTATTCAAAATCAAATCGCTTCCCTGAACATCAAGAGTTCCGTCACTCTGAGGAGTAACTTTTCCTACCTGACCTTTGATGTAGTGAACGCCATACTGTTCAACAGCGCGGCGATAGAACTCATCAAAAAGTTTACCTGGAGTACGAACGTCAATGTAGAATACATAACAGTTAGTATCAGGATAGTGGTCGCGTGTAAGAATTGCGTGTTTTGCAGTATACATACAGCAGATCTTAGAGCAGTACTCGTGACCCTTTGTTGCATCTGCAGAACAGCGTGAACCTACACACTGTACGAATACGATAGTCTTTGGTTCCTTTCCGTCTGATGGGCGGAGGAGGTGACCGTTTGTAGGACCAGAAGCATTGCAAAGACGTTCGAATTCAAGAGATGAAACAACGTCAGGGCTCTGGTTATAAGCATATTCGTCAAATTTTTCAAGAGAAATTGGGTTGTAACCTGTAGCTACAATGATTGCACCATACTTCTCTGTAATGATTTCTTCTTTCTGGTCAAACTTGATAGCACCAGCGGCACAAGCTTTTTCACAGAATCCACAAACATTATCCTTGCCGTTTGCAAGTCCCTTCATGTGTAGACAGTAGTTTGCGTCGATGTTTGCTACCTTTGGAACAGCCTGAGCAAAAGGAATATCGATTGCCTTGCGTTTGTTCAAACCAAGGTTAAAACTGTTTGGAACCTTCTTGTTAGGACACTTTTCGATACAAGCACCACAACCTGTACACTTTGTTTCATCAACATAGCGAGGGTGACGTTTAATATCGATTTCGAAGTTTCCGATGTATCCGCTTACTCTGCAAACTTCAGAAGCTGAAAGAATGCGGATGTTTGGATTCTGGCTTACTTCTGTCATCTTTGGAGTTACGATACAAGAAGCACAGTCCAAAGTAGGGAAGGTCTTATCGAGCTTAGCCATCTTACCGCCGACAGTGTAGTCTTTTTCTACGATGTCTACTGGGAAACCAGCATCTGCGATGTCGAGGGCAGCTGTAATACCGGCAATACCACCACCAATTACCAAAGCACGCTTTGTCATTGGAGTTTCACCTGCGATAAGAGGTGTGTCGAGGATTGTCTTAGCGATAGCAGCTTTACCAAGAGCAATAGCTTTTTCAGTAGCCTGCTCCATATCTTTCATTACCCATGATGTCTGTTCACGGATATTTGCTACTTCTACCTTGAATGGGTTAAGACCAGCACGCTCTGCGCATGAACGGAAGGTTTTTTCGTGCATACGTGGAGAACATGAACAAAGAACAACACCAGTAAGCTTGTCATTCTTGATATGGTCTTCAATCATTTGCTGACCAGCAGATGAACACATGTAAGTGTAGTGTGTTGAGTAAACAACTCCGTCTACCTTTCCAAGTTCTTCTGCAACTTTTGCTACGTCAACTGTTCCGGCAATGTTAGTTCCACAGTGACATACAAATACACCAATTCTTTCCATTTTCTATGTCACTCCTTAACGTTTGTACTTTCTGAAAGCACTAACGATAGCCTGCTGAGGCATATCATCATCAAGATGTTCAGGTACCTGAACTGGATCCAAATGGTGAGGGCCACGCTGACCTTCAACAAACTGACGAACACCTTCAATAAGTTTTGCCGGTTCAACCTGACGTGGACAACGTTCAAGACATGCAAAACAAGAAAGGCAGGCATAGATTGATTTAGACTGCAAAAGCGGTTCAATATCACCGTTTTCTACCATCTGTACAAACTGATGTGGATGATATTCCATAGCATCGTAGTTAGGACAAGTAGCAGAACATTTTCCGCAGACCATACATTTTTTAGGATTTACACCGCTTTTCTGGAGGATGATTTCTTTAGTCAAATCTGCTTCCATTATTTTTCCTCCTTCAAGCCAAGAGCTTCTGCAAGGAGTTCTGTAAAGTAAATTACATCAAGCTTGCTTTCACCCTTATTTTTATTAAGATTATAGCGACAGAGTGGACATGAGGTAACTAAGAAATCAGCACCCATATCTTCTGCATTTGTAAGAATCTTCTTTGTTCTGTTCTTTGGGATTGACTCATCTTCGAACATAGTGTAGGCACCGCAGCACTCATTTCTCTGAGCATAGATAACAGGAGTTCCGCCGATAGCCTTAATAAAGTCTTCAAGAATTTTTGGATTCTCTGGATCATCAAACTGAAGAACTTTGCCAGGTCTTAAAAGAAGACATCCGTAATAAGCACCAATTTTTTTACCAGTAAATGGCTTTTTAACAGCAGCTTTTACTTTGTCCCAGCCTACAACATCGCGCAGGATTTCAAGATAGTGAATTACTTTTGCTTCACCATGATATTCAATTTCATCCTGTTTGAGATAATTATTCACCTTGAGAATGATGTTCTCGTCGGTCTGCATATCATTGTTAACCTGCTTAAGCACGTTATAACACGCAGAACAGAGAGTAACTAAATCGTGTCCAGAATCGCGGGCATTTGCAAGAGCGCGTACAGATGAAAGTTTTGATGCAATCTCGTCTTTAGACATCGGGTATTCGCCGCCACAGCACTGCCATTCAGGAATTTCTTCAAGTGTGAATCCTAACGCTTCCGCAGACTTACGCGCATAGATGTCAAGGTCAAGGGCCTTATTCTTGAGCGTACAGCCTGGAAAATAAGAATATGTCATACTTGCTCCCAATTAATAAATATACATATAATGGAAACTAAAGAAAAAATTTTATCGATTTTTTCCCTAATTATCCTATTAGTATAAACTCTTTTTAATAATTTGTGAAGATTAAAAGCCTGTAATTGAGATAATTTCGCTTAATGAATTAAAATAATCCGACTATCATGTAAACTGCAAACGCACAAATCCAAGCTAAAACACACTGCCATGCTACCATTGCAATTGCCCATTTTGTGCCAAGTTCACGTTTTACAGATGCAATTGCAGCAATACATGGCGAATATAGCAGACTGAATACCAGAAGGCTTGCTGCGGCTCTACTTGAAAGGGCTGATGTAATTCCTCCAGCAAAAAGAATCTCCATTGTGGAAACAACGCTTTCTTTTGCCATTACACCCGAAATTAAGGAAGTACAGATTCTCCAGTCGCCAAGACCAAGAGGATTCATAATCGGTTCAAAAAATCCTGCGATAATTGCAAGAATACTTTGTGATGAATCTTCTACAAAATGAAGGTGAGGGCTAAAACTTTGTAAAAACCATATAACTATTGTTGCAATAAAAATGACGGTGAATGCCCGCTGAAGAAAATCTTTTGCTTTTTCCCAAAGGAGCTGGGCTGTGTTTTTTATGCTAGGAAGTCTGTAATTAGGTAATTCCATTACAAAAGGAACCGGTTCTCCTTTGAACAAAGTTCTTCTATATAATAGTGCCGCAAGAATACCAATCAGAATACCGCCGATATAAAGCGCTGTCATAATTAAGCCGCCGTGTTTTGGGAAAAATGCTGCAGTAAAAAAAGCATAAATCGGGAGCTTTGCCGTACAGCTCATAAAAGGTGTAAGAAGAATTGTCATTTTGCGGTCGCGTTCACTTGGAAGAATTCGCGTTGACATAACTGCAGGAACTGTACATCCAAATCCAATTAAAAGCGGAACAATACTGCGACCAGAAAGTCCAATTTTACGAAGCAATGTGTCCATTACAAAAGCAACGCGGGCAATATAGCCGGAATCTTCAAGAAGTGACAAAAACAAGAATAAAGTAACGATAATCGGTAAGAATGAAAGAACGCTGCCAACACCTGCAAAAATTCCGTCAACAATCAGTGCGTGAAGAACTTCATTTGTTCCAATTGCAGTAAGGCCGGAATCAACAAGCGAGGTGAGTGCATCTATTCCGCGTTCCAGCAAGCCTTGTAAAAATGCACCAATCATATTAAAAGTTAAAAAGAAAACGCCTGCCATAATAAAAATAAAAAGTGGAATTGCAGTAAAACGTCCTGTAAGAAGTTTGTCTATTTTTTGAGAACGGATTCTTTCTCGGTTTTCGTGCGGCTTTTTTACTGTTTTTGCGCAAACTTTATTAATAAAAGCATATCGCATTTGGGCAATTGCGGCACTTCGGTCTAATCCACCTTCATTTTCCATTTGAAGCGCAATATGTTCAAGAATTTCTTTTTCATTAACATCAAGTTCAAGCTGATGAACAATTCTTTTATCGCCTTCAAGCAATTTACTTGCTGCAAATCGTACTGGAATTCCAGCTTTATCTGCATGGTCTTGAATCAAATGAATTACCGCATGGAGCGCACGATGAACTGCACCTCCGCTTTCGTTTTCATCACAAAAATCCTGACGAAGCGGTTTTTCCTGAAAGTGAGCAACGTGGATTGCATGTTTTACAAGTTCATCAACACCCTGATTTTTTGCAGCTGAAATTGGAATTACAGGAACGCCCAAAAGCTCTTCCATTTTGTTAACGTCGATTGAACCGCCATTTCCTGTAACTTCATCCATCATGTTAAGCGCAATTACCATTGGAACGTCCATTTCCAAAAGCTGCATTGTAAGGTAAAGATTGCGCTGAATATTTGTAGCGTCAACAATATTTATAATTCCGTGAGGTTTTTCATTAAGAACAAAATTTCGCGAAATAATTTCTTCGCTGGAATAAGGCGACATTGAATAAATACCCGGTAAATCTGTTACAAGAGTTTTTTCATGACCGCGAATCTGTCCGTCTTTACGGTCAACGGTTACGCCTGGAAAATTTCCAACATGCTGATTAGAACCCGTAAGCTGATTAAAAAGCGTTGTTTTTCCGCAGTTTTGATTTCCAACAAGAGCGTAGGTTAGTACTGTATCATCGGGAAGAGGATTGCCGTCGCCTTTTGCATGGAATTTTCCGTCTTCACCAAGTCCGGGGTGTAAAGTTTTATTTTCTGGCTGGGGTGGAAAATTATTTTCGGTTGTGGCATTTATTTGAGATTTTTGATTGTTTGAAGAAGTTGTTGATGTTGTATTTTCTGATACTTTTTCAACTTCAATTTTTTCGGCATCAGAAAGGCGTAGTGTAAGTTCGTAACCGTTTACATCAATTTCAATCGGGTCACCCATTGGAGCAAGCTTAATTTTAGTGATTACAGTGCTAGGAATTATACCCATATCAAGAAAATGTTGTCGTAATTCACCATTTCCACCGATTTTACAAACTTGTGCCGATTCTCCAATCTCTAAATCTTTAAGCGTCATTTTTTTGCCCCGAAAATTTTGAAAAACTGTTTATATTTATTTATGATTTTAAGCTCACACTTTAATTACGCGGTTCTTAAAAAAGTCCATAACAGCTTGTTTGATTTCGTCTGGAGATTTTGTTTTAAGAATGTAACCATCGGGTTTAAATTGCATGGCGTTTATTACACTTTGGCGATCACTTTGACCTGTAAGGAAAATTACAGGAAGTTTTCTAAGACGTTCATCATTTCTTATGGCTGCTAAAACACTTGGCCCATCCATTGTTGGCATTTTATAATCCAAAAGAACGAGGTCAACAGGGTGCATATCAAGAAATTCAAGTGCAAGTTCTCCAGAATTTACAAGCGAAAGTTCAAAATCATTTTCGAGCCAGATTTTTATACTTCTAAGAATAATTGGTTCATCATCTACAACGAGAATGTGCTTTCTAGTATTTTTATTTTTTTCAAGTAATTCCAGAATTCTAAACGGATCAAGATTTATTGATTCAAACTTAATGGAAGGTATTTTTTTGTAAAAATTGTCATCTTCAATGGAGAGTTTTGCAAAGCGTCCAACAAAGCACAGTAAATAACCGCATTGTCTTTGGTAACCGGCAATCTGTCTAATAATATTAAAGTCTAAATCATCAGAAAGAATAATTACAACTGGGACAGGTGCATTTGGAAGTCTGAATACGACGCTTGGAATAGGAGGTAAAACTCTAATATTGCAGCCTGTTTGCTTAAATTGATTTATTATATTTTTTGCAATAAGTCTTGAATCATCTCCGATAATGTATAAATCATTAATCATTATTTACTGCTCCATTCAGAAAGTAAAATTCTTAACTCTTTAAAATCTATATTCTCTACGCAGGTTCGAATTTTACTAAATTTTTTCGAAAAATCAATAGGTAGTATAACGGAAGAAAGTTCTTTTACAAGATTGTCAAGTCCGTCTATATCAAAGTTGTTGGCACAATCAATCATACGCTGAATTTTGCCGGAAAGTTCTTCGGCTGAAATTTCCTCTTTTGATTTTACTGGATTCTGCTCAATTGAAGAATTTTCTTTTGTCAGCGGTTCAAGTACTTTCTTATAACCTAAAAATATTTCTATAAGTTGTTCATGTTCTTTTTGAATATCAGGAGCTTCGTTTGAATTTGTGCTCATTTCAAGAGCTTCTGCCATTTTAGAAAGTTCCATTGCTCCAATTAGTCGTGAGGTACTTTTTAATGCATGAACCTTTATATTATAATTATTCCAGTCTTTTGAATCAAAAAAATTTTGTAATTCCTGGGCTTTTTCGTCTATTGATTCGTGATATTTTTTTATTGTAGAAAATAAAAGCTCCGGAACTGCACAATTTTGTATGGCGGCTTGTGCATCAAGTTCTTTTGTTTCGTTAAGCTTTTGAAGGAATTCAGAAAATTCGTTTGAATCGGTTGAATCTTCTGGAACATCTTCGAGGTACTCTTGTGGAAGATAATGCCGAATCATTTCTTCAAGTTTTGCGGGATTTACAGGTTTAGAAATATAATCATCAAATCCTTCATTTAAGTACATCTTTTTTACACCGCTGATGGCATTTGCAGTAAGGGCGATGCAAGGTTTACCGGCACTTTTATTGTACGTAAGGGCTTTCATGGCGTGGAGAGTTTCAATTCCGTCCATTTCTGGCATTCGGTGATCAATAAACAAAATGTCGTATGTATTGTTTTTTACAGATTCGAGTGCTTCTTTTCCACTAAGGACTGTATCAATTGTCATGTCTGTATTTTTAAGAAGACCTTTAATTACATCAAGATTCATTGCAGTGTCATCTACAAATAAAAGTCTTGCTTTTGGAGCGTGGAGTTTTTCTTTGTATTTTTCCATCTGTTCTACGCTTTCTGCGTATGCTTCGTTAAGGTCACCGCATGCCGTCCAATCTGTAACTTTTTGTTCAATTGTAAATGAAAAATCTGACCCTTTGCCGTAAGTACTTTGAACTTTGAGTTCGCTTCCCATCATATTTAGAAGCCGTCGAACAATACTAATTCCAAGTCCGCTTCCTTCAATTGTACGGTTTTTTCCTTCTTCTATTCGTTCAAATGGAGTAAAAAGTTTTTCCATATCTTCTGGTTTTATTCCAGAACCTGTGTCGTTTACGTGAACGCTTAAAAGGATTTTTTCTTCATCAGTTTTATTAAAATCAATTGTAAAAGTTACTGTTCCTTCTTTTGTATATTTTATTGCGTTAGTAAGAAGATTTAAAATACACTGTTTTATGCGGACGCTGTCTCCAAATAAAGTTTTTGGAAGTGAAGGGGAAATGTTAAGTTCGTATTTAAGGCCTTTACTTTGTGCACGTTCGCGGGTCATATTTACAAGGTCAATTATTAATGAAGAAACTTCGTAATTATCTGGAAGAAGCTCCATTTTTCCGGCTTCAATTTTTGAAAAATCGAGAACGTCATTTACTATAGAAAGAAGATTTGAACCAGCGGTTTT
>JAILCM010000307.1 GCA_024680155.1 Treponema sp. | reverse complement strand
GCTGATTTTAAGGGGAAAAATGTAAAAAACGGCTGCCCCGAGCGTTGAACCGTGGCGTAAGCCAGTGCGAAGCACCGGCCGTAGGTAAGCGGTGAAAGGCGAGTTGGTTGTACGACGGGCTGTAAATATAAAGAAATTAAGCTACTTCCGTAACTGAATTTATTAAATAAAAGACACTTTTAAAACCGGTACTAGCTATGGCACGTTCGGATTCGCTAGACATGGTAAGAAAATAGAGTTTATGACCAGAATCTTCTGCATCGTTGAAGGCTGCCATTAATACTCCGATTCCTGAAGGGTCTAATTCTATAAGATTTGACATATCAAGGACTACGTTGTTTTTTGCAACATCTTCGTAGAGTTTTGTCTGGAATTCACCGATTGTATAGGCATTAAGAGCGCCTACAAGTTCATATAATTTATAGTTTGCACCATCTTTTTCTACAATACCTAATTGCTCCATTACGTTCCTCCTATATTAGGCTTTTTACGACCGTTAGTTTAAAGTCCAGCCATTTTCATCATGGCATCAAGGTCGCTCAAATCTAAATCATCTGGTAAATCTGGGTCGTCAAAAGGTTTTGGTTTTTCTGTAGCTGCGGTAGGATCTTCAGATACTTCAGGTTCAATTCGTTCTTCCGCAAAAGATCCATCGGTTCCAGCAGCAATTTCGCTTCCGCCGATTGCGCTTTCCACAGACTCGGTTGCTTCTGTAGATGCCTCTACATCAACAGATTTTCCATCAACTTCACCTGATTCTGACAGACCTTCCCCAGCATCCTCATTTTTAGCTTGAACACCTTCTTCAACACCGACAGATTCATCTTCAACCGCAACATCTGCTTCACCTTCACCTTCAACTGATTCAGTTTCAACCGGCTGGTCTGCATATTCAACTGTACTTTCGTATTTAAGAATGAGAATAGAAACGTCATCTTCCATTTCTTTTGACATAAACTTCAAAAGTCCGTCAAAAGTAAACTGGGCCATTCGCTGGGCCGGATAAGTTGAATTGTCAAGAATTGCCTGCTGAACGCGTTCCTTACCAAACTGTTCACCACGAAGCGAGTGAGACTGAATAAGTCCGTCGGTACAGGCAAGAATAATATCACCACGATTAAGTTTTGTCGTTTTTACCGAAATATACGGAGATATATCTTTTACGAATCCAAGAACGTTACCAGAACCTTGAATTTCGATTACGTTGTTATAAACCTGGGTATACATCATCAAAGCAGGAATTCCGCAGTTGATATAGTACATTGTGTCGGTTTCAAAATCGATTAAGGCAAAAAGTCCGGCAAAGATTGTTCCTTTACGCAAAGAAGTTCGAATAAACGTATTTACCTTTACAACAAGTTCCTTAAAATCATGCGTTTCGGCAAGGTAAGTTCGGATGATGGACTTTAAGATGACCATGTTCATGGAAGCCGCAATACCTTTTCCAGAAAGGTCACCAACTACAAACAAATGGCGGGTATCGGTAAGACGAATCATATCAATAAATTCACCACCAATGTTGTGAGAAGGAACCATCAGATAACCAGTTTCGAGTTTTGGATTTTTTACATGGTCGATATTTTCCTGAATGGACGTAATAATCTGAGAAGACATTCGGATTTCACGATTTACGGTACCAATAATATCTTTGTTAGAAATGTTACGCATGTAATATCCGAATACGAAGAAGTATGAATACAAACTTGTAAATACGTTGTAGTCGTAATTCTTATAATGGTCGCCACTGATTTTTTTACCAAGCGTAATCAAACCAATGATGTTATGACCTTCGTTCAAAAGGAAGAGTGCATCAGATTTAGTTTCTTCAAAGAAGTCTTTTAGATTTATGTCGATTGCCGAAATATCATGTTCAAATTCAATCTGGGAATAAACAACTACCGATTTGTTTACGTTCAAAAGCACATCGAACATTGCACTATTACCGACAACCGTTTTCGTCATTCCATTTGAAGAATAACCAACATCAAAGTTTCCTTTTCCGTCGTTGATGTAAACCGTCATTCCAGAGGATTCGATATTTTGTTTTATAATTTCGTTCATTCTGTCGGCAACTTTATCCATATCGCCCGTATAATCTACCGAAGCAAGGTCTTGTTCAAGCTTTGCCGCATAATCAGCTGTATAAATTTTTGAACTTTTGGACATGACATCCGCACTTTTTAGAGAGAACAGAACTGCCGCGACAGAAATAAGACTAAGAACTATGATAAAGAATACTGCACTTGTACCCGCTACCGGTTGGAAGAAATAAACAAACGCCGCAACCGCCGCAGCCGGAAAAATATAAGAAACGATGAATTTTAAGATTGTAACAACGACACCTTTTCCAGAAGGAACCGCAATTGTCCTTAAAGCAAGCACAACCATTACAAACATAAAAATGTATTCGTAAAGATAGAGCATTGCAAACTGCGGAACATAACTTGAAATAAACGTGATGAATGCAGTAAGCACCCACATAAGAATAATTCCTTCCGCAATAATTACACCCTGATATTTCTGGAGCTGATTACCTTTACGTTCATAAAGAAGCATGAGAAACAAATAACAAACAATTGGAACAAAAAATTTGTAAATTGCATTGAATAAAGTCCACCAGGTCCAAGGAAAATATGCGTTTGCAGCACCTTTAAAAAGATATTCCGCACCAATAATAATACCTTCTGACGCAGAAACATCGATTGATTTAAATCTTCTGTAAACGATTAGGCCCGCAATAACATAAAGAGCAATTCTAATAAGCCTTAGATAAAACTTTTTTGTATTCGTCATCAGGCTCAAGAACGCAAAACTTATTGAAACAAGAAAAGCAGCGTCAACTACAAAAATAATTCGCATTAACTGTTTTGTAAGCGCTTCAAGCCAAATCTGATCAAAAATCATTATTAGCGAAAATAAGAAAGCCTCTGTAGAAACAAGAAGTAGTGGAATTGCAAAAGCACTTGTCTGTTTTGAATCTACTTTAGTTTTTTTATCTACATAGAATGTCAGAAATATAAATGCACCAAGAGCAAAAATGTTCAAAAGCGTATATATCATATTAGTAACCTACCTTTGCAATCATCATAGTAACGTCATCATGAAGTTTTTTGTCACCATTGTACTTCATAATCAAATCAACAATATCATTTACAAATTCCTGAGGAGATTTTCCAGCACCGGCAATCAAAGTTTTCTTGAAAATATCAGTATCACCAAGCTCGACACCACTATCATCCATAACTTCAGAAACACCATCGGTTGCCATAAGAATTGTATCTCCACGGAACAAGCGTTTTTCTGCAACTGTAATATCACCAACATCCAAAATACCAATAAGTGAAGCATTTGAAGTAAGTGGGCGGATTCGATAACCGTCTGGAGAAGGTGTAAGAATAATTGGGTCAGACATGGAAGCATTGATATAACGGATTTTCATCTTTTCTGTATCAACAATTCCAAGGAACAATACGGTATATTTATCCTGAAGGTGCATTCCCTTAATTGCTTTATCGATAGCGTGAATTACACCAACCAAATCTTCTTTATCTTCAATAATTTTTACGGTATTCATTACCAAACCCATGATGAGGGCGGCAGGAAGTCCTTTACCAGATACGTCGCCAAGCATGAGCAGAGTTTTTGACGAATCAATTGGAAGAATTGAAAAATAGTCACCAGATACGTTTACCAAAGGCCGGAAGTAAGTTGCAATTTTAAGTTTTGGAATATTCGGGATTTTCTGAGGTAAGAATGACTGCTGAGTTTCTGCAAGCTGTTGCCATTCTTTTGTTGTTGACGCAATTTCGGAAAGGTCAGCAATTGTTTTTGTTCGGGTAATGAATCGTTTGTATTCTTCTATAAGCTGAGGGAAAATGCTTGTATCAAAAAGTCTTGTATAACGGCAGAAAACATAAAGGTGATGTTTATCGGCACAAAGAATAAAGCCACGAGCTTTGCTGTATTTTGAGGTTACACCAAGATGGCGGTCAAAATAATAGTATCCGTCTGGCCATTCTTCACCAAAATACTGATTCAACTTATCTCTTGTAGTTTCTGAGGAAGCAATGCGATTAGGACTGTTGTAAAGCATGTAGTTTTTATTTCGGTCTTCAAAGAGAATAGCGCAGTCACCTTGTTTTTCAAGTACATCGCCAAGAAGTGTATAAAAATCATCGAGAGTATAGCAGAATCGGAGTTTTTCAATAAAATTTTTAAGAAGGAGAGTTTCACCAGATTCAAGATTTTTATGCTTGATTTTTGACAATGCCGCGGATTTAAGTCTGTTTACAAGAAATAAAACAGCAAGAAACAAAGCCGCTGCAATTAAAGGTGCATAAATAACCTTACCGGATTCTGTTTTTGCAGGCAACATTAAAAATACCAAAAGAAGGAACGCTGCAACAGCAAAAACATCAATAACCACAAGCATTATTTTTCTACTCGTTTTATACATCATTTACCCCAGAAAAAGATAGTATTACTATTCTATCATATTATCGGCAAAAATGCGAAAAAGAAGTAGTTATTTAACGGGTCGAATCGGTAGAAAATTGTATTATATTTGTACGACCGTCAATTAAAGTGTGCATGCAAACTAAAAAAATGGCGGTCATAACTAAATTGTGCGAATTTTATTTTTCAAATTGCGACAAAGGAATAAGCTTTGGTTCTGTAGGAGGATTTTCGAGCTCAAGATACTGAGAAAGAAGGTCCTTTTGTTTAGTTGAAAGTCTTGTTGGAATCTGAACCATAACTTTTACATAAAGATCGCCCGCTCTGGATGAACTTGTTGCAGGAACACCCTCCCCTTTTATTCGCAAAAGATGGCCGTTTTCGGTACCAGCAGGAACTTTTAAAGGAAGTTTTTTATCATTAAGACCAGTTACAGTAACTTCACACCCAAGAGCAAGCTGAGCCATAGAAAGTGGAATTGCACAATACAAATCCTGTCCGTTGCGTTCAAATGTTGGATGATTTTCTACGTTGATAATAACAACTAAATCTCCAGATGGACCACCGTTTTCTCCAGCATCACCCATTCCATGAATTACAATGCGTTTTCCGTCATCAATTCCAGCTGGGATTTTAAGAGAAATACGCTTGCTCTTTTCCTGTAAACCAGTTCCACGGCAGGAAGTACAAGGTTTATCGATTATAGTTCCACGTCCGCCACATTTTGGACAAGTCTGTTGAATTGTAAAGAAGCCCGCTCCAGTACGAACCTGGCCCATTCCGTTACAGGTAGGACAAGTTTTCCTGCTTGAACCAGCGGCACAACCAGTACCGTGGCAGGAATCACAAGTTTCGTTGTGCTTAAAATGAATATCTGTTGTTGTTCCGTAAACAGCATCCTTAAATGAGATTCTTAAATTGTAACGTAAGCTGCTTCCAGAAGCTGGTCCGCCGCGTCTTGAACTTGAACCACCAAATCCGCCGCCAAAAAGGGAGTCAAAAATATCAGAGAATCCGCCTGCAGCTCCACCGAACAAATCACTGAAGTCGTGGAAAGCATGTGAGTATTGAGCTCCGCCGCCTTGATCCATTCCGTCAACACCGGCAAAACCATACTGATCATACATTGGGCGTTTTTTCTCATCAGAAAGAACTTCGTAAGCCTCGGTTGCTTCCTTGAATTTATCTTCTGCTTCCTTATCACCAGGATTTCGGTCCGGATGGTACTTTACGGCTAATTTTCTGTATGCCTTTTTTATATCATCCTGAGAAGCTGATTTGTCAACACCTAAAACTTCGTAATAATCTCGTTTTGCCATTTTATTTGTCCCAAAAAAATATAATGTTACTATACCAAAAAAAGCCCCTGCCTACAATACAGGGGCTTTTTTACAAAAATAAATCTATCTTGTGCCGCTCGCATAGTCTCGCGGCTTGTGAGGCTTACTGGCAGCTCGCTAGTCTCGCGATTTAATTGCAGCTCGCTAGTCTCGCTGCTTGAGCCATTTTATCGATAATCCTACGGCAACCCGCTGTCGCAGCTTGCCGCTTAACGGATTTTCGATCGTAGGCTTACTCATCCTTAACCTCATACTCTACGTCGCCGTCGGAACCGGAGTTGTTTGAACCTGCGTTGTTAGCACCGGCATTTGGGTCGGCTCCTGGGTTTGGACCAGCTCCTGCACCGGCTGCTCCCTGCTGTTTGTAAAGTTCTTCTGCAATCTTGTAAGATGCCTGTTTAAGAGCTTCTGTCTTAGACTTAATTTCTTCTGTGTTGTCGCCCTGCATTGCCTGTTTAAGAGCAGCAATTGCATCTTCAACCTTCTGTTTTTCTGTACCGTCAATCTTGTCTCCAAGATCTTTAATAGATTTTTCGGTAGCATAAATAAGGCTGTCTGCTTCGTTGCGGGCATCTACACTTTCGCGTTTAGCTTTATCTGCAGCAGCATTTGCTTCAGCATCTTTTACCATCTTATCAATTTCTGCATCGCTCAAACCACTAGAAGAAGTAATCTGGATGTGCTGTTCTTTTCCTGTTCCCAAATCTTTTGCAGAAACGTGAACAATACCGTTAGCATCAATATCGAATGTAACTTCAATCTGTGGAACACCACGAGGAGCTGCAGGAATACCAACAAGGTCAAAACGTCCCAAAGTTCTGTTCTGGTCTGCCATTTCGCGTTCACCCTGAAGTACGTGGATTGAAACAGCAGTCTGCCCATCAGCAGCAGTAGAGAATACCTGACTCTTCTTTGTAGGAATTGTTGTGTTGCGTGGAATAAGTTTTGTCATTACGCCACCCATAGTTTCAATACCCAAAGAAAGTGGAGTTACATCAAGAAGAAGAATATCCTGCTTAACATCCTTGTTCAAAATACCACCCTGAATTGCAGCACCAATTGCAACAGCTTCATCCGGGTTTACAGCTCGGCTTCCTTCTTTACCAAAAATTGCTTTTACAACATCCTGAACTTTTGGCATACGGCTAGATCCACCAACAAGAATTACCTCGTCAATTTTGTCTGTAGAAAGGTTTGCATCAGAAAGAGCCTTCTTACAAGGTTCCTTTGTGCGTTCAAACAAATCATCAGTCATCTGTTCAAACTGAGCACGAGTCAAAGACTTCTGCAAGTGTTTAGGACCAGTTGCATCAGCAGTAATGAACGGAAGATTAATATCTGTTGTAGTCTGGTTAGAAAGACTGATTTTTGCATTTTCTGCTGCTTCACGAAGACGCTGCATAGCCATAGGATCTTTTGAAAGGTCAATTCCAGTGTCTTTTTTGAATTCATCAATGAGCCAGTTAGCAATTACACGGTCCCAGTCATCACCACCAAGATGAGTATCACCATTTGTAGAAAGAACTTCGAATACACCGTCAGCAAGCTGAAGAATAGAAATATCGAATGTACCACCACCAAGGTCGTAAACAGCGATTGTTCTTTCTTTAGACTGATCTTTATTAAAACCGAAAGCCAAAGCAGCAGCAGTTGGTTCGTTGATAATTCTCTTTACATCCAAACCAGCAATTTTTCCGGCATCTTTTGTAGCCTGACGCTGAGCATCATTAAAGTAAGCAGGAACAGTAATAACAGCTTCTGTAACTTCTGAACCAAGATAATCTTCAGCAGTTTTCTTCATCTTCTGCAAAATAAAAGCAGAAATTTCCTGTGGAGAATACTGTTTTTTAGCTCCGTTTTCATCAACTTCAACACGGCAGTCAGAACCGTTATCAATTACTGTATATGGGAGTTTTGTTGCTTCACCCTTCAATTCACTGAATCTGTGACCAATAAGACGTTTTACAGAATAAACTGTGTTCTTTGGATTTGTTACCATCTGGTTTTTAGCAGGAGAACCTACAATGCGGTCACCTTTAGAAGTAAACCCTACGATAGATGGAGTTGTTCTTCCACCTTCTGAGTTCTGAATTACAACTGGTTCACCGTTTTCCATTACGGCAACACAAGAGTTTGTTGTTCCTAAGTCAATACCAATAATTTTTCCCATTTTATTTGCTCCTTATAATTTTCAATTTTATAGGTGGGGAAATTATATAATCGAACAAATAATACAAAAAAGTCCAGTGGACTATTTTGTATTATTTGCACAATCAAAATCCCTCGGCTCAACCGGCAATGCCGTTTTCACCTACCCCTTCTAGCGGGCTCAATCGCCGCCCGCAACGCCTGCTAAGATTTCGGAACTTTTACCATTACCTTAGCATGTCTGATAACTTTGTCCTTCAATTTGTATCCCTTAAGATATACTTGGGCCAAAGTTTCTTTTTCGGCAGTTTCATCTTCCATACGACCGATTGCTTCGTGTTCGTCAGGATTAAATTCATCTCCTGCTACACCGTAACCAATAAGTCCATACTTGTCTTCCAGCATCTTAACAAGATTGCCGTTTATCATTTTAATACCGTCTGCAATAGTTTTTGGATCTGTTGCAGTTGCGGCAGCTTCTACAGTTCTATCAAAATTATCAAGGCTGTCGAGCAAATCACCAAGAAGCGATGCATTAGCATAATCATAAGTATCCTGTTTTTCTTTAATCATGCGCTTGCGGTAATTGTCAAAATCTGCAGCACGACGCAAAAGCTGGTCCTTAAGTTCCGCATTTTCTGCTTCCAAAGCTGCAATTTTTTCTTCAGGTGTAAGCTCCTTTTCCTCCTGAGTTTCAGACTC
>JAILCM010000304.1 GCA_024680155.1 Treponema sp. | reverse complement strand
TGAAATTCTTTGTTTGTGTTCTGAAAATTCTGGTTGTATAATTTAATAGTAAAACGTTTTACCACGTTAAAAAAAGGAGTATTACATGATTAAAACAAACGTGAAAAAAGCTGTTTGCTTTGGGCTTGCTGTTGCAATGCTTGCTGGAACTGCTTTTGCAGCACCAAAAAAGAACAAGAAGGCAGATCCTTACAAAAATGTAGAAAAACAGAAGGATCCAAAAACAAAGAAGGTCTATGACTTTAAAGGCATGGAAATTATTATTGCAGACTGGTGGACAGATGGGGACAGACCTGCAGCTTCAAAACGAGAAGAAGATATTTTTGCATGGCATGAATGGACAAATAAAACTTACAATGTAAAAGTTAAGCAGAAGGCAATGATGGGATGGGGATCTAGCCCTCAGTTCACAACAAACTTCTGTCTTACTGGTGGTGACGAAAACTATGTAATCATCATTGACGGACGTTCTGCAAACGTTGGTGTAAAAGCTAACCTTTTCTATGATTTGTCAAAAATTACAAGCGTAAACTGGAAAGATTCAAATAAATATGATCAGGGTGTAATCCAGAAGCTTGCTCGCGGCGATTCATTCTACGCATTCAACTGGGGAAAACCAGAACCAAAAGAAGGTGTATTCTTTAACAAGAGACTTCTTGAAGAAGCTGGTTATAACCGCGATTATCCTTATGACCTCCAGAAACAGGGAAAATGGACTTGGGCTACATTCGAAGAAATGTGTAAAAAACTTGCACGCGATACTGATAACGACGGTATTATTGATAAATATGCTCTTACAACATTCAGTTCTACATTCGCTATGGGTGCTCTTTCTTCTAACGGCGGTAGCTATGTTGGCGTTGACAAGAACGGAAAATACTATAACAACGCTGGTTCAGAAAAATCAATGGAAGCATGGAACTGGATTGCTTACATGTCTCAGACATATCAGCAGCCACAGACAGACGAAGGTGCTAACTGGGACTGGTTCTATACTGCATTCGTAAATGGCGAAGCTGCTTTCCTTGTTGATGAAGAATACAATGCTCAGCCACAGGGTAAATTTGGACAGATGGCAGACGACTTTGGTTTTGTATGTTTCCCACTTGGACCTAGCGGAGACGGAAAATACAAAACAACACATAATACAAACATGTGTATCATTCCTTCTTGCTACACAGCAGACCGTGCAGAAAAAATTGCTAAAGCTGTTGATTTGTACCTTGAACCAACACCTGGATATGACGGACCTGATGCTTGGAAGGAAGATTACTATCCATGTTTCCGCGATGCTCGTGCTGTTGATGAAACACTTCAGCTTATGGCAGACACTCCAAACCCACGCTTTGATACTTTGATTTCTGGTCTTGATACTGGTGATATGATCTGGGGTATCTGGGGCGGATGGGTAACTCCAATGGAAGCTTACGAAAACTCTAAGAACGTATGGCAGGGATTAATTGACGACTGCAACAGATAAGACTTTTTATAAGTTTTTATAGTTCAAAAATAAGAATTTTCTTAGAATTGAACAAAACTGACCGAATTAATGTAATCTTTCTTTTAGTTAGATTATTTATTGTTCGGTCAGTTTTTTTTATATAAATTAAGCAAACGCACTTTTTATTAAAGTGCAAAAAATGCAGTGTTTTTTATAAAAAAAAACTAAAAAAAATGCTTTATTATTTGGGAATCAATGGTATAATTGATTTATTATTAAGAAGTCATTTTTGATAAAAATAGGAGGTCTAAAATGATTAAGAACACATGGAAAAAGGCTGTGTGTGTTGGACTTGCGTCTCTTATGGTAGTAAGCGCTTTAACAGCTGCTCCAAAGAAAGGCAAAAAAAAGGATCCTTACAAGAGTGTAGAAAAACAGAAGGATCCAAAAACAAAGAGGGTTTATGACTTCAAGGGAATGGAAGTTATAATTGGTGACTGGTGGTCAGATGCAGACAGAACTCCTGCTACAAAAGAAGAGGAAGATCGTTTTGCATGGCGCGACTGGACAAACAAAACATACAATATGAAAGTTATCCAGAAGGCAACTGCAGGTTGGGGATCTCAGCCACAGTTCGTTTCTAACTTCTGTATTACTGGTGGTGATGAAAACTATGTATTCATCATTGACGGACGTTCTGCTAACGTTGGTGTAAAAGCAGGTTTGTTCTATGATTTGTCAAAAATCACATCTGTAGATTATAAAAACGATCCAAAATATGATCAGGGATGTGTTCAGAAGCTTACAAAAGGCGATGCTTTCTATGCATTCAACTGGGGTAAGCCAGAACCAAAGAATGGTATGTTCTTCAACAAGAGAATTCTTCAGGAAAATGGTTTGGATCCAGATCTTCCATATGATTTGCAGAAATCTGGAAAATGGACATGGGAATCATTCGAAGATATTTGTAAGAAAGTTCAGAAAGATACAGACAACGATGGTGTAGTTGATGTTTACGCTATGTCTTCTTTCAACTCAGAATTCTCTTATGCTGCTCTTGATTCAAACGGTGGTTCAATCATCGGTCGTGATAAGAATGGTAAATACTTCAACAACGCTGGTTCAGAAAATTCTATGGAAGCTTGGAACTGGATTGCAAGAATGTTTGCTACATATCAGTTGCCACAGGCTGAAGGTGCTAACTGGGATTACTTCTATACAGCATTCATCAATGGTGAAACATGTTTCTTGGCTGACCAGGAATACAACGCTCAGCCAAACGGACGTTTTTCTACAATGGCTGATGACTGGGGCTTTGTATGCTTCCCACTCGGACCTCACGGAAATGGTGTTTACAAGACTATCCACGATACAAACATGTGTATCATCCCATCTTGCTACAATGCAGAAACTGCTAACAAGATTGCTAAGGCTGTAGACCTTTGGATTATTGATGCTCCTGGTTATGACGGGCCTGATGCTTGGAAGGAAGGATACTATGGTGGATTCCGCGATTCACGTGCTGTAGATGAAACTCTCGAACTTATGGCTAAAACTCCAAACCCACGCTTTGATACACTTATTTCTGGTCTTTCACAGGGTGATATGATTTGGGGAATTACTGGCGGATACCAGACTCCAGCAGAAGCTTACGAAGCTTCTAAGAACGTATGGCAGGGTCTTATTGACGACTGCAACCGCTAAGTTATAGCTTAGTTTAATACGTTTAAGAAAGGACTGTCCTTGAGGATTTATTTCTGATAGGGAGGTCCTTTTTTTTTATGGATGTGCTTAATTGTTACTTAAAATAAATTTAATAATTACTTAATAAACAAATTTAAAAATATTAAAAATATAAATTTAAAACTTTACAAAACGTTAATCGGTGTTATAATTTACTTAATTAATCATGAAAAATTAATGGAGGAAAAAATGGTTAAGGTAAATTTTAAAAAAGCACTGAGTATTGGAATTATGGTTCTTATGACACTTTCTGCGGTTTCTGCGGCGCCAAAGAAAAATAAGAAATCTAGCGATCTTTACAAGAAAATTGAAAAACAGAAAGATCCTGCAACCAAGAAAGTTTACGATTTTAAAGGAATGAGTATTATTCTTGGTGACTGGTGGTCAGATCCAACAAAAGCTCCTGCTTCAAAGCGTCAGGAAGATCAGAAGGCTTTTCGCGACTGGACACAAGATACTTATAAAGTAAAAATTGTACAAAAAGCGTCAGCAGGTTGGGCAAGTCAGCCACAGTTTGTTGCAAATTATTGTATGACCGGTTCTGCAAGTGATGCAGATAAATATGTTTTCTGTATAGACGGCCGTTCTGCAAATGTTGGAATTAAAGCAGAACTTTTTTATGACCTCTCTAAAATCAAGAGCGTAAACTATCACGATGCGTCAATTTATGATCAGGCAGTTGTAAGATTGCTTGAAAAAGGTGATTCGTTCTACGCTTTCAACTTTGGTGTTTCGGAACCACGTGAAGGAATTTTCTTTAACAAGAGAATTCTTCAGGAAGCCGGATATAGTCCTGATTATCCTTATGATTTGCAGAAAGAAAGAAAATGGACTTGGGATACATTTGAAGAAATGTGTAAAAAACTTACACGCGATACAGATAATGACGGTGTAATTGACCAGTATGCTATGTCTTCTTTCTATACATGTTTTACAGCAAACGCACTTGATTCAAACGGCGGAAGCAAGATTGGTCGCGATGCAAATGGAAAATATTTTAATAACGCTGGTTCAGACAAATCTATGGAAGCTTTCAACTGGATTGCACATATGTACCAGACTTATCAGTTGCCACAGGCAGAAGGTGCAGCATGGGATTATTTCTTTACTGCATTTGTAAACGGCGAAACTGCATTTATGTGCCATCAGGAATACAACGCACAGCCGGGTGGAGCTCTTTCTGGAATGGCTGATGACTGGGGATTTGTTGCATTCCCTCTTGGTCCAAGCGGAAGTGGAAATTACAGAACAATTCACGATACTCCAATGTGGGTAATTCCAAGCTGTTATGATGCTGCAACTGTAGAAAAAATTGCAAAAGCAGTTGAATTGTATAATCTTCCTGTTCCTGGTTATGATGGACCTGATGCATGGAAAGAAGATTATTATGCAGGGTTCCGTGATGCACGTGCTGTTGATGAAACTTTGGCAGAAATGGCAAAATATCCAAACCCACGTTATGACGTTCTTATTCCTGGAATCAGTCAGGAAGATATGTGTAACTCAATTTGCTGGGGCTGGCGTACACCACAAGAAGAGTTTGAAGCTACAAAAAATGTTTGGCAAGGACTTATTGACGACGTTAACAGATAAAAATAGCGGCATATAGAACTCCTTTTGGGCAGGCATAGTTTATGTCTGCCTTTTTTTTGTTGACGGCCGCCCCGAGCGTGGAAGCCCGTAGTCCGCGTAAGCGGATGAGCGTTTAGCGAAGGCTGGAAGGCGAGTTGGATGTATGATGGGCTCTATTTTTCTTAAAAAATTATACGTCTAATTGTAAATCGTGCATGTTTTTACTATAATATAGATATGGCAACACACGGAACAATTACAAAAGATAATCACGCGGCTTTATGGCATGGACGTTTTGCAGAAGGTCCCGACGCTCAGGCTGTTGAATTTGAAACTTCGATTTACGTTGATGAACGCATGGCTTTTGACGATATTTTGGGAAGTAAAGCTCATGTAACAATGCTTGCAAAGGCGGGCTTGATTTCGGAAGAAGAAAAAAATGCAATTATTGGCGGTTTGGATTCTATAAAAAATGATTTGGAATCTGGCGCGCTTAAAATTGACTATTCTGCGGAAGACATTCATTCTTTTGTGGAAGCAACTTTGACTGACCGTGTTGGCGAGGCTGGAAAAAAAGTTCACACAGGGCGCAGTCGAAACGACCAGATTGCTTTGGATGAACGACTTTATTTGCGACGTTTTATTCCGGAACTTCAGAATGCGCTTTTAACTTTGATTGACGCTCTTTCAAAAATTGCTGCTCAAAATACAAAAACTTACATGCCGGGCTTTACTCATATGCAGCACGCTCAGCCGGTAACTTTGGCACATCATCTTTGTGCGTGGGCGTGGATGCTTGTTCGCGACTGGCAGCGTCTGGAAGATTCCTTAAAACGAATTAACATTTCTCCAATTGGAGCTTGTGCTTTGGCGGGTAGTGGACTTCCTTTGAACCGCGAATACGAAGCAAGTTTGATGGGCTTTGATGGAATCACACAGAATTCATTGGATACTGTTTCGGATAGAGATTATTGTATTGAAACTGCTTCTAATCTTTCTTTAATTCAAATGCATCTTAGCCGTGCCTGCGAAGAAATTGTTTTGTGGTCAACTACTGAATTTGGTTTTATTGATTTGAGCGAAAAATGGTCAACCGGTAGTTCAATAATGCCGCAGAAAAAGAATCCTGACTTTGCGGAATTGATTCGCGGACGTACAGGAAAAGTTTATGGTGATTTGTTTGCACTTATGACAATGATGAAGGCTCTTCCTCTGGCTTACGACCGTGATATGCAGGAAGATAAGGAACCGCTTTTTGATTCTTGTGATACAGTTCTTTCTTGTATAAAAGTTTTTACTCAGATGATTGCTACTGCAAAATGGAACAAAGAAAAAATGGAAGCTGCATGTAGTGGAGGCTATCTCAACGCTACCGATGTTGCAGATTATCTTGTTCGTAAAGGAATGCCTTTTAGAACTGCTCATGGAGTTAGTGCAAAGGCTGTTCGTATTGCAATTGAACGTGGTTGTGAACTTGAAGAACTTTCTATGGATGAATGGAAATCTTGTTCAGAATTGATTGGCGATGATATTTATTCGGTAATCAGTGTAAGTGCCTGTGTGGAAGCCCGCAAAACTTCGGGTGGTCCTGCAGAAGAAAAAGTAAATGAGCAGATTGAAGCATTAAATCAATTTGCAAAAAATATTAAAAAAGACTAAAGAGGTATTAAAATGAAAAAGTCTGTTCTGGCAGTAATTGCTGCTGCAAGTTTGTTTACAATTTTTGGTTGTAGCAAAAAATCAAACGAAGGAAAATTTGTTCTTGGATTGGACGCTTCTTTCCCACCAATGGGCTACACAGAAAGCAATGGTGACATCGTAGGTTATGATATTGACCTTGCAAAAGAAGTTTCTAAACGTCTTGGACTTGAATTTGTTGCAAAACCAATCAACTGGGAAGCAAAAGAAATGGAACTTTCTTCTGGAAGTATCGATTGTATCTGGAATGGTTTTACAATGACTGACGAACGCGTTGCTGCAATGTCATTTACAAAAGCTTATCTTAACAACGATCAGGTTCTTGTAGTTCGCGCTAATTCTGGAATTAAAACTTTGGCTGATGCTGCCGGAAAAGTTGTTGGATGCCAGGCTGGTTCAAGTGCAGAAGATGCAATCAACGAAAAATCAGATTTTGCTTCTTCTTTGAAAAAACTTGTAAAATATGAAGATAACCTTACTGCTCTTACTGATTTGGAAGTTGGTGGAATTGACGCAGTTGTAATGGATAGCGTTGTTGCAAATTACACAATCACAACAAGTAAAAAGCCTTTTTCTGTTGTAGAAGAATCTCTTGCAAAAGAAGCTTATGGAATTGGTTTTCGCAAGGATGAAAAAGGTGCAAAACTTCGTGATGATGTTCAGAAGACTCTTGAAGAAATGGCTGCCGACGGAACAGTTGCAAAAATTTCAACAAAGTGGTTTGGTTCAGATATCAGCGTAATCGGTAAATAAGCCGGTTTATTACTGAAAAAAAACAGTATCTGTTGACCGTTGGTATTCGGTATTAAAGATATTGTTAGAAAAGATTGACGGTAGGGAACTTAGAGGGGGACGAAAATACTCTGTTTGCTGACGTCGCGTGAGCGACCTGTTAAATAAGTTCCATTGCAGTAAACAGCGTATAGTGCAATATTGCTCGATTTCGAACGACTCTAAGTGACCGAGAGTCAATTTTTAATAAGTTTAAGTTATGGATACAGTAGTTACTTTTTTTTCAAACACATTTCACGCCGACCCAAAAGCCATTTCTGATTATTTTGATATGCTTTATGCAATGCTTACAGGGTCAATTACAACTTTAAGTATTTTCTTTTTTACTCTTATTTTTTCAATTCCGCTTGCACTTATTGTTGCGTTCGGGCGAATGTCAAAGGTAAAAGTCGTTTCAAAAATTACAAATGTTTTTCTATTAATAATCCGCGGAACTCCGCTCATGCTTCAGCTTTTGATTGTTTATTTTGTTCCAAAGCTGATTGCTGTAAAATGTTTTAAGACTACAATCGGATGGTCGTCGTATATTGCGGCGATTGTTGCGTTTTCTATAAATTATGCGGCTTACTTTGCAGAAATTTATCGTGGTGGAATTGAATCTATTCCGCGCGGCCAGTACGAAGCTGCAAAAGTTCTTGGCTATACTCCAAGTCAGACATTTTTTAAGATTGTTCTTCCTCAGGTTGTAAAAAGAATTATTCCTGCAATGGGAAACGAAGTTATAACTTTGGTAAAAGATACATCTCTTGTTACAATTTTGAGCGTTCAGGAACTTATGTATTACGCAAAAAGTTCTTCTAATAGAATGGTTTCTTTTACTCCGCTTTTAATTGCTGGAATTTTTTATTTTGTAATGAACTGGCTTGTTTCTTTTGTATTCACTAAAACCGAAAAGAAACTTGCATACTATCATTAATTGAGTTGGAGGCTGCGAAATGTCAGAAATTATTAGCGTACAGAATTTGCAGAAAACTTTTAAAGACGGTGTGCAGGTTTTAAAAAATATTTCGTTTAATGTGCAGAAAGGCGAAGTTCTTGGAATTATCGGGCCAAGTGGTTCTGGAAAATCTACAATTTTGCGTTGTGTAAGTCAGCTCGAAACTGTTACAGGCGGAACTATAAAAATCTGCGGGGAAACTTTGGTAGAAAATGGCGTTTATGCAGATAAAGAAAGCCGTCAGAAAATCATCCTGAAAAGTGGACTTGTTTTCCAGAATTTTAATCTTTTTCCGCATTATTCAGTTTTAAAAAATGTTTCCGCTCCTCAAATGCAGGTTCTAAAAAAATCAAAGGAAGAAGCTGAAGCAGTTGCAATGGAACTTTTGCGACGAATGGGACTTGAACAGAAAGCGGCAAATTATCCTTGTGAATTAAGCGGTGGTCAGCAGCAGAGAGTTAGTATTGCACGTGCGCTTGCTTTAAAACCGGAAGTTCTTCTTTTTGATGAACCAACTTCAGCTCTTGATCCTGAACTTACCGGCGAAATTCTTGCTGTAATAAAAGAACTTGCTGCCGAAAAAATGACCATGGTTGTTGTTACTCACGAAATGGCATTTGCCCGCGATATTTCGAGTCACATAATTTTTATGGATGGCGGTGTAATTGTAGAAGAGGGCAGTCCTTCAGAAGTAATTAATAATCCACAAAATGAACGAACTAAGGCATTTTTGGCGCGTTTTAATAAGGATTAACATTAAGAATAAATAGACAAGGAGAACTGAATGTCTGAGTATGTTCCGGTTTCAAATCTGTTGGTAAAAATGCTTGAAAATCTTGATAAGGTTTATAAAAATAAAGCTCAGGATGGAAAAATTATCTGGAATGAGATTGCCTTTTGTAAAGATGATTTAGTCGTTTTTGGAACGGATTATGATTTTTGCGGAACTGACTTAATTTTATCCTTGCTAAAAAATCTCTCTATAGAAAATAAGATTCCTGCCGGGTATATAGCTGTTAATGGAATTGATGAACAAAGTTTTGGACAAAAACTGCTTGCGTTACAGGCACAGATTGGACTTAAAAAAATAAAAACGGGAAATGCCAAAATAGAGGATATTAAAAAGATTCAGAGTTCCTCGGAAGAAATTTTTAATTCACCAATTTTTATAAATTGCAAACCAAATGCTAGTTTTGAAGAAATAAAATTATCTGTTCAAAAAATGACGGAAGAGCAGCATGTTCAGATGGTGATTGTTGATGGTCTTGAATTTATAAAAGATATTCTTGATGAAAAAAATCCAAGTTATTGGTTAAGGCTTGAAGAGTTGATGTCTGATTTTAAGGAACTTGCAAAAGAACTTGATATTACTGTTGTTTTATTTACAAAAGTACGAAACTGCTATATTGAAAATAAGCCTGATTTAGATGATTTTAAGGAAGATGCTACAATTCCGTATTTTGCAGATGTTGTAGCAACCGTTTATAAAAGATATCATTATGAAGATACTGATTTTAGTTCCGACATAGAAAAAGATGGTAATGTTGGAATTAGTATCATAAAAAATAACAGGGGAAATACTGGAGATTTTTCTTTAATATTACGAGCCAGTTGGTTTTAAAGCTAGATTTTTGTGGCCGGCATAATTGTTTTTAATAAATCTGCTTTTTTTCGAATTTTTATATAGAGGAGATTTTTCTATGAAAACAATCGGTATTATAGGTGGATTCGGTCCTGAAGCTACGGCATCTTTTTATTGTATGCTTACAAAAAAAGATAACGAGCGTAAAAGAAATTCTGAGGCTTACCCGGAAATTTTAATTTATAATTTCCCGCTTTCTTATAAAGTTGAGAAAGAATTTGTCCTTCATGGAACAAATAAACAACTTTATGTAGATGGAATCGTAGATGGAATCGTAGATGGAATCGTAACGCTCGCGGCAACTGGCAAACCTGATTTTTATGTAATCCCCTGTAATACGCTCCACCTTTACATTGATGAAATCCGACGGAAGAGTGGAAAATGCTTATTGAGTATTGTTGATACAGCCGCTCAGTTTTTATCTAATCAAAAAGTTTCTGGTAAATCAATAAAAAAGGTGTTTATTCTTGGAACTTCACTTACAATTACACAAGGTTTGTATACAGAAAAATTAAAGGAATATTCAATAGAAACTGTGCTTCCGTCAGAGAATGAAAGGCAGAAACTTTCAGAAGCTATTTATAAATTCTTGAATGAAAATAATTCTTTTGTGGCTGTTGAGTTTATAAAAAAACTTAGTTTAAGTTCAAGGTTCAAAGAATGTGATTGTGTCATGCTTGCCTGCACAGATTTAAACTTGATGAAAGATTGTATCCGAAAATTCTGTACTATTCCTGTTTATGATTCTTTGGAAATATTAGCAGAAGCCTGTTTGGAGAAAATATTCAGTGAATAACTTTCTAAACCCTTGAATAAAACCTTTTTTTTCTATATTATATTATTTCACACTCACAATAGGGTTTATTGTGTTTAAAAATGAAAATTTGGTGCCGGAAACGGTGCTATGGAGGATATAAATGGTCAAAATCAGACTTAAGAGATTTGGTGCTGCAAAACGTCCTTGCTACCGTGTAGTTGTTCAAGACTCACAGAAGCCACGCGACGGTGCTTGTATCGAAGAAATCGGAACTTATAATCCGATTGAAAAAGAAGCCAATCAGGTTTCTATCGATTTGGAGCGCGCTAAGTACTGGATCAGTGTCGGAGCTCAGCCTACTGACATCGTTAAAAAATTGATGAACGTTCAGTCTGCAAAACAGGCAAAGTAAGTTACAGGAGCAGAAAATGGAAAAAGACCTGATTGAATACATCGCAAAATCACTGGTCGATGATCCGTCAGCTGTATCTGTAACTGAAACTGAAGGCGAGAAAGGCACAGTGCTGCAGCTTAAAGTTGCTGATGGCGATATTGGCAAAGTTATTGGAAAATATGGCCGTATTGCAAAAGCTATGCGAACAGTTTTAAGCGCTTCAGCTGTAAAAGACGGTAAACGTTACAGTCTTGATATCCTGGACTAACGGGATTTGCTGATGGAAAAAGCACAATTGGTCGTTGGATTTATCCGTGGCTCGCATGGGTTTTCGGGTGAATGTAAAGTTGAGAGTACTTCTGGTGAGTATGAGCATTTTCTCAGGCTCAAAGATGTTACTTTAGTGCATGGACAAGCGCAGAGAGAAGCAAAGGTTGAATCGGTTTCTCTAGGTCATGCGATTGCTTATGTTAAATTTGTTGGAATTGATTCTGACACGGAAATACAAAAGTATAACCGTTGGGAAATCTTGGTTCCACGAAAGTATGCCAAACCTCTTAAAAAAGACGAATGGTATATAGAGGATTTACGAAACTGTTCTCTTGTTTATGAAGAGAAGAACGGTCCGGCAACGTCGGTTGCGCCTAAAGTTGTAGGAACAATCACAGACGTTATGGAAGGCGGGGCAGGTTACTTGTTAGAAGTTTCACTCTCCGAAAGTTGTGAATGTATTTCTGACGAACTGAAAACTGATGCAGACGGAAAGGCAAGAAAAGTGCTTATTCCATTTAATAATGAGTTTGTAGGTAAGGTTGATGTTAAGAAGAATACAGTGCAATTGATGCACCTCTGGATTCTGGAGTAATTCCATGAAATTTACTGTGCTGACCTTATTTCCTGATATTGTTAAGGCTTTTTTTGAAAACTCAATCATGGCCAAGGCAGTTGAAAAGGAGATTATTGCTTACGATTTGGTGAACATCAGAGATTTTGCAACTGATAAACACCATTGCTGTGATGACGGAACGTATGGAGGAGGAGCAGGCCAGTTAATGATGCCGGTTCCACTCGGAAAAGCACTTGATAGTGTAAATGCCCGCAAAAAGTACGTTATTTATGTTACTCCGAGCGGAAAACAGCTTACACAAAAAGTTGCAGAAGAACTTAGTCACAAAGACGAACTTGTTTTTATTTGCGGAAGATACGAAGGTATTGACCAGAGAATAATTGATTCGTATGTTGATTTGGAACTTTCTATTGGGGATTATGTAATGTCTTCTGGTGAAGTTGCGGCAACAGTTGTGATTGATACGGTTTACAGACTTGTGGACGGTGTTATTTCGCACGAATCTTTGGAAGAAGAAAGTTATTGTGACGGACTTTTGGAGTATCCGCAGTATACTCGTCCAGAAGATTATAAAGGAATGAAAGTTCCACCTGTTCTTTTGAGCGGTAATCACGAAGAAATCCGAAAGTGGCGGCTTAAAAAACGTCTTATGAAAACTTTGGCAAATCGCCCTGATTTAATTGCGGCGGCTAGAGCTAAAGGTCAGCTTACGGACGAAGCCGAAAAGATGATTGAGGAAATTTGCGAAACTGCCTTTTTGAAAACGCAGAAAAAAAAGAAGCGTAAAAAGGCGGATAATCAAAAGTTGGACGCTGAATAGCATCTGACAGGAGAAAAAGATGGATATTATTAAGACTATTGAAGAAACACAGAAAAGACCTGGTGCTCAGGGCTTCAATGTTGGTGATACTGTAAAAGTTTACTTCAAGATTATTGAAGGTAAAACAGAACGTATTCAGGTTTATGAAGGAATCGTTCTTTGCAAGAAGAATGAAGGTGCTCGCCAGACATTTACTGTACGCAAGATTTCTTACGGTGTAGGTGTTGAACGTGTATTCCCTTATAACAGCCCACGTATCGTAAAGGTTGACGTTGTTCGTCCTGGTAAAGTACGCCGTGCTAAACTTTACTACTTGCGCGACAAGATCGGTAAGGATGCTAAAGTTAAGACTTTGGTTGGTGGAAAAATTGCTGCAGAAATCGCTGCTCGTAACGCTCGTGCAGAAGCTGCTGCTGCCGCTACAGAAGCTCAGCTTAAGGAAGAACGCAAAGAAGCTGCTGAATCAAAGGCAAATGCATCAAAATAAGTTGCTTGCTTAGATAAAAGCTTTCAATAGAATCTGCAATCTGTTTGGGTTGCAGATTTTTTTTGCCCAAAAACTTTTACGTCCATTTTTTGTGCTTCTTCTGATTTTCGTGATGCAGTTTTAGTTTTTTTAAGCTATAATTATTTTGTGAATGTTCAAAATGTTGTTGTTCATGCAGATTCAAAAATCTCTGGTAGCGGTGGGCGAGTTTTAAAAGATGGAAGTACTGTTCTTGTTCGTATAATTGCAGATAAAGGGAACGGCAGGTATGAAGCGTCTGTTGCTGGAGTACGGATTAATCTTTCTTCAAAAGTTCCGCAGAAGGTTGGGGGAAGTTTTGTTGGAACAGTCAATGTTTTGAATGGGCAGATTCAGATAAGTCAGCTTGAAGGAAAGAACGTCGCTGGTGGAATAAATCTTGAATCGCTGGAATATCAATCTGGGGCGGATTTGTTTGCAAGAATTGCGGATGAAGCCGTTGCAAACTTTTTGGAAAATCTTGGTGTTGTACCGGACAATTTATCTTATCATATTTTTAATCAAATCAGACAGCTGGAACTAAAAATTGACGGCTCGCTAATAAATAAAATTCACAATCTTGCAAAAAAAATCAAAGGGAAAGAAAAACTTGCGGCTGAACTTCTTGTAAATCTTTATAAAAAAGGAATTGAAATCAGCGAGGAAGATTTACTGGAATTGATTGAACAGTTGAACGATTCGGGGAGCGTAGATTCCGATTTGGGGAATGGCGAGTCTGGGCTGGGGGCTGGTGGAAATGGAAGTAACGATAGCGGCTTTACTGGCGGTGAGTCTGAACAGAATGCTGGTAGAAATGGTGAAAATCATAAAAAAAAGGATTCAGAAGATGACAAGGACGAGTTTGTCTTTAATGAAGAATCTGAGTTTGATGATAAAATTGAATGTGGAAATCTTTTTGCAGTTCGCTATATGTTAAAATCCTTTTTGGACTCGCTTTTCGGTTTTGAAAATGACGCAAACTCTGAAAATGAAAGTCAGAACTTTGTCGGGGCGGGCGTGAACTCAGAAAACAACGAAATTGGTGCCCTTACAATTTCCAATCATATTCTTTCAAAAAATGAATCTGGAGGAAGCTGGTTTATGTTCCCTTTTGAAATTATTGATTCAGCGAGAGTTTTAGGTGGCGGTGCGTTCAGAATGTTTATAGAAAGTAATCACAATCTTTCAAAATTGAATATGAACTGCAAATATGGCGAAAAGAATTATCAATTTTTGCTTGGGCTGAATAATAATCATGTTAATCAGATTAAAATGAACATTGAGCCTTGCACAGAAGATGAACGAAAAAATTTGTTGGGAAAGTTTAGCGGGCGAATGAATAAGGGTTTTGATAATGTTGAAGTTTTGTGGGTGCAAAAATCAGAACTTGAAGGCTTTAGTTCGGACTCAGATAAACTGCTTGTTGTGGATGGAGAAATTTAATCATGGAAGAACAAAAAATAGCAGTTGCTTTAAAATATCCCGAAAACGCATACGCTCCATTCATCACTGCAAAAGGAAAAGGCGAACTAGCAGAACGAATAATAGAAGAAGCTCAAAAAAACAATATCAAAATAGAAGAAAACATTCCTCTTGTGAATATCCTTTCTGCGCAGGAAGTTGGTTCTTGTGTACCCGAAGAAACCTGGGGAATTTTAGCTGAAATTTTCAGTTTTATTTTGCAAAACGACAAAAAATGATTATCTTTAAAACAGATGAATAATAAGGAAAGAGGGAATCTGGGGGAAGAAAAAGCGTCTCAATATCTTTTGTCCAAAGGTTATGAAATTTTAGCGAGAAATTGGCGGACAAAATATGGAGAAATTGATATAATATGTAAAAAAGCTGACGTTCTTGTGTTTGTTGAAGTTAAAACTCTTCCAAATGCAACGCCCGATATGCTTTGTGCAGTTCTAAATAAAAAGAAATGCGAAAGAATTTTAAAAACGTCTAAACGTTTTCTCATAAACAATCGACAATATAGTAACAGTTATATTCGTTATGATGTAATTGTTTTTGATATGCCCGGTTTGCCGAGTGTGTATCATATTGAAAATGCGTTTATGGAGAACTTATGATTTCGGGTGGAAGTTCTACAGCCACTGCAACTTTAGTTTTGGAAAAAACTGAAACTGCATCGCTGTCGCCGCGTATCTTGGAGTTACGGGCAAAAATTCATAGTGAGGAATATCTCGACAATGCAATTCAGAGGATTGCACAGGTAATCAGTTCAAAACTGGTCGAGAATCCAGAAGAATTAAAGCTAAGGGATTAATTTTCCTTGGCGGGGAAAGTATTTTATGGATAGAAATCGTCGTAATAAAAGACATTCTAATTGGAATAAGCAAAAAAATAACAATTCACAAAATAATCAGGAACGCGAAAGAAATTCCGACAAAGGCAAAAAGAAATTTTTGTCTACTCATGTAACAAATTACGATGATGATATAGCTAAAAAAGCTGTTGCAATTCAGGAACTTAAGGCTCGCGAAATTATTTGTCCAAAGTGCGGGCAGCCAATTACAGATGTTGCAAGTGCTCTTTCTGATAAATCTTCTGATAAGCCTGTTCATTTTGAGTGTGCGCTTTCGGAAGTAGAAAAAAAAGAAAAACTTGAAGCAAATGAACGGATTGCTTATATTGGAAAAGGTCGTTTTGGAGTTTTGTCATACGATAATCCTAATGACCAGCGCCATTTTACTATAAAAAGAATAATTGAATGGGAAGATCGTGACCAGAAATCTCAGTGGCGCGAAGAAGTAAGCGATTTATATAGCAAAGTGAATTAAATCATATAAAAAATTCAAAATAAGGAGAAAGAGGAGTGCATTTTGTGCTCCTTTTTTTATTGTTTGTCATTGTACGGCTTGACCGGACAATCTTTTTGTGGAAGTTATTATGGAAGTAACTGTTCTTTGTAAGGTTGTTGATAATTTTGGTGATATTGGCGTTGTTTACAGAATGTGCCGCCGCTTTTTAGAAATTGATTCTGCGTGTTGTATAAATCTTATTGTTGATGATTTAACTTCATTTTCTCGGATTTGTGATAGTGTAGAGCCTGGACTTGATTTTCAGGTTGTTGAAGGAATAAATGTGTGGCGATGGGATGCTGAATCTCGTTGTCATAATGATTTTATACAAAATGACGGTGAAAAACTTAGTGTGATTTTGGAATGCTTTCAGTGTGGGCGACCTGATTGGATGGAAAAAATCCTTTTTGAAGAAAAATTAAACCGTACAGTTTACATTCTGATGATTGATTATCTTACTGCCGAAAAATATGCTGAAGATTTTCATTGCTTGCAATCTCTTACCCGAAGTGCCAAGGTTCAAAAGATAAATTTTATGCCTGGATTTACAGAGAAAACTGGTGGACTTATTATAGATGATGAATGGAAGGAGTTGGATAAGAACTGCGGACGGGGAGTTGATGACATTAGCGGTGGGATTCTTGTTTTTACTTATGAGCAAAAAATGAAGTCATTGGTGCGGGCGCTAAAAAAATATTGTTCAGTTTGTAGTGAATCTGGGAATGGTGGAAAAAAAGTTCTTCTTGCTCAGGGACGGGGAAATAATGCCTTTTTAGAAGCCTGGCGTTCTAATGACGTTGTGAGGAGAGAGGTGTTGAATCAGGCTGGCGAAACTTGTTGCAAAAATTCTTTTTCTTGTGACGAAAATGTTATTTCTGAGCTTCCGTACTTAAATCAGCTGGAATGGGACAAAATGATGAAGGCCTGTTCAATTCTTGTGATTCGTGGGGAAGAGTCCATGTCTCGGGCTTGTCTTAGCGGGATTCCTTTTGTGTGGCATGCGTACCCGCAGAGTGATGAATACCAGATGGTAAAGGTGAAGGCCTTGCTTGAAAGAATGCGGCGCCATTTTTCTGAAGAGGATTTTGCGATTGTGGAAAAGGCCTGGCTTTGTTTTAATGATGCTGAAAGTTCGGATGAAGAGACAGAACTTGCGCTTACGGATTTTTTTGCAGCTTCTGAAAAACTTATACCATCTTTTGAGGATTTTGCTCTCTCTTTAAGAAAAAACGGCGACCTGTGTGCTAACATAATGACATTTATTCAAAAAAACTATATAATAGAAAAATAATCAATCGTAAACACTTTATTTCAGGGGTTTTATATTATGTTAATGACATCACAGTTAAAAGTTGGAACAGCTTTCATGTATGAAGGTAATGCTCTTATCGTTCAGAAGATGCTCGGACAGCGTTCTGGTCGTGCTGGTATGGTAACAAGCTTCCGCGTAAAGAATCTTGTTACAAACTCAACAATGGATCTTGGTATTGATGCCGGCGAAAAATTTGACGAAGTTGATCTTGAATCACACGTAACAAAGCTTTCTTACATTGATGGCGACACATTTGTATTCATGGATCAGGATACTTACGAACAGTTTGAACTTGCAAAAGAAGATCTTGGTGATTATGCAGGTTACATTACTCCAGATGATGATTTGGAAGTAAACCTTACATTCTACGAAGGAAAACCAGTTGGTATTGATCTTCCAGTACGCGTTACAAGAACTGTAACTTACTGCGAACCAGGTGTAAAAGGTGATACATCTGGAAAATCTCTTAAACCAGCTACACTTGATACAGGAATCGAAGTTCGCGTTCCATTGTTCATCAACACAGATGACAAAATCGTAATCGATACTCGCGACGGTTCATTTCTCGAAAGAGCAAAATAAGAGTGGTTTTTCGGGCGGATTAGCTTGAAGAAAGATTGTCCGGTCAAGCCGGATAATGGCAATAATGAAAAAAAGACTGTTTGATTCAAAAATCAAACAGTCTTTTTTTTGTGTATCAATTAAATAAATACGCAGAATCCGTGCCGCCCGAGCGTGCAGCTACTGCGGGCTGTTAGTTTTTACTATAATGTATATTCATATTGCCCGCAGTTGCAGTTTTGCATAGCAAAACTGCGGTACACTTAGTATTAGTGCCGCCCGAGCGTGTAGCCATGGCGTATGCCAGTGTGGCGCAGCCAGGCTGCGCCGCACCGCGCGTTAGCAAGTGGCGGAAGGCGAGTTGGATGTATCCGCTGGCGCCGTTTATTTTTTATCTATTTCGGAACTAAGTTCGCGGGCTCTTTCCAAAGCTGGAACGATGTTGTCAAATATATTTTCGCGGCCGATTTTGTCTGCCATGCCCATTTTTTCTACAAGTTTCTGTGGCTGTGGGCGGATTCCACTAAGAATAATCGTAATTCCTTTGCGGTCACAAGCCTGCTTACACTGTTCAAGGGCCTGAATTCCACCGGCATCAAGATAGTTTGTGTTGCGCATTCTAAGAATTAAAATCTTACATTCTGTTTCAGCGCGTTCTGTTGCAAGTTCAAATTTTCGTACGGTACCAAAGAAGAGCGGACCTTCAATTTCGTAAACAAAAGTGTGTGCCGGAATATCGAGGTGTTCTTCTGGAATGTCCTTTTTAATACCTTTTGTAAGAGTATCTTCTGCGTTCTGAACTTCAGACAAATCAATCATCTTTTTAATAAAGAAGAATGCTGCAAGTCCAAGTCCAACTGCAATTGCAACTGTAAGGTCAACAAAAACTGTAATAATGAAAGTTACTGCAAAAACGCAAATGTCCGATTTCTGGCCTTTAAGAAGGGCTCGAACAGCTGGGAAACCTGCCATATTCCATGCAACGCTTACAAGAACTGCGGCAAGGGCTGCCATTGGAATATAAACTGCAAAACGTCCAAGAAAAATCATTATAAGAAGAAGTGTTACTGCGTGAATGATTCCTGCTACTGGAGTTTTTCCGCCGTTTTTAATATTTGTTGCGGTTCTTGCAATTGCACCTGTTGCTGGGATTCCACCAAAAAGCGGGCTTGCTATGTTTGCAACTCCCTGTGCAATAAGTTCCATGTTTGAATCGTGTTTTGTACCTGTCATACCGTCTGCAACAACTGCGCTAAGCAAAGATTCGATTGCTGCTAAAACTGCAATTGAAAGGGCTGTTGGGAAAAGTTTTACCATTGTTGAAAGACTGAATGCCGGTAAAGTTGGGGCAGGGAGTGAAGATGGAATTTGTCCGTAACGGCTGCCGATTGTTGAAGTTTCCCATCCAGTTGTGCGTTTTATTATAAGGTCTACAACGGTTGCAAGAATGATTACGATAAGGGATGCTGGAACGCGTTTTGTAATTTTAGGCCATACAAAAATAATTGTAAGACAGATTGCGGCCATTGCAAAAGAATACCAGTTGATTGTGGTGATTGATTTTGCGTAAACGATAATTTTTCCAAGGAAGTCGCCTGGCATTTTTGTGTATTCGTTTCCAAGAATGGTCATTGGTACTGAAAAATCTGGCGTTAATCCAAGAAAATCTCCAATCTGTCCGGCTGCAATTGTTACTGCAATACCGGTTGTGAATCCTGTTACGATTGTATATGGAATGAATTTTACAAGTCCACCCATTTTAAATGCACCGAGCAGAATAAGAATTACACCTGCCATTAAGGTTGCAGTTACAAGTCCTGAATAACCGAATTCCTGAATTACTCCGTATACGATTACGGCAAAAGCTCCTGTTGGTCCGCCAATCTGAACGCGGCTACCACCAAATGCAGAAATACAAAAGCCTGCGATAATTGCTGTAAAAAGTCCTTTTTCTGGAGAAACACCGCTCGCAATTGCAAATGCGATTGCCAAAGGAAGTGCGACAATTCCTACAATAATACCTGCAACTAAATCACTAAGGAACGTTTTGAAATTGTAGGTTTTAACACAGTTTAAAAGTTCTGGTTTCATCATAATAATTTGTCCTTTATCTCTGATTTTTCGGTAAAAAAAAGAAGCTGTCTAAAAAGCGAACTTTTTAGGCAGCCCTTTCTTGTTCAAAAATCAAAGATTAATTAAAAATTAGTAATCTTTTTTTTCTGTCTTACGTCTTTTGTTCAAGAGTTTGCGCTCAAGAGTTGTTTTCTTCTGGTGAAGAGTAGCAGACGGCTTTTCAAAGTATTCGCGGCGTTTATATTCGCGGATGATACCTTCTTTTTCAACCATGCGCTTAAAGCGTTTGATTGCTTTTTCAAGGTTTTCTGAATCGTCAACCAAGATTGTTGCCATTAAATTTCACCTCCTCTGCACGGAATTCCGTAAAACATGGTAAAAGAATACAGAATTTGCAAATAAAAATCAAGATGTGCGAAAAGACCATGTAGGTGACAAGGGAAAAAGTTACTATAGGTTGCAAACGAAAAAATGTGCGGAAAAAATGTCCTTTGAGTTTTTTCTGGCCACGTAGTTTTGGTGTTGTTGATTTTGTGGAAAAATGTTATTCTGTAAAAAATAACAAAAAAATAGGAGACTTTTTAATGAAAAAACTTGTTTTTGCGTTTAGCGCAATTCTTGTTCTGTTTTTATTTTCAGGCTGTAATCAAAAAAAAGAAAGCGATACTGAATATCAGTATTACGAAAATGAGCAGACAAATACTAATGTTAGTACAGAAAATAATTCAACTTCAACAACTGCAAATGAATCTTCAAAAACTTCAAAACCAACGGATTCTAAGAAAAAAGATACAATTCCGTCTGTAGTTTTGTATGAAGATACTCCTTTTTACACAGAAAACAGTTCTGGAAAAATGGTTTATGCCGATGCTGCAAAATTAGGTGAACCAGTTCTTTTGTATGTGAAAGGTGATGAACCGGAACAGAAAAATGCAATTCGTCTTTTGAGCAGTGGAAAAGAAGAAAAGTTCAATTTTGTTCATCTTGAATATGATGGAAATGATTACTGGACACGCGATATTTTTGTTACAAAGCATCGTGTTGTAGTTCCAGCTTTAATCACAGAAGATACTTTGATTTATGAAAGCGCAGAAGGAACTGGAGCTACTTCAAAAAAACTTGATTTTGGAACAATTGTTGCGGCTGATTCTGTTGTTATTGAAACTGATGAAGATATCGGTTTGAATTTTATTCCTGTTGTAATTTACAATGGTACACCGTTTGGTCGTGAAATTTATGTAAAAGCAGAAGCGGTTTCTAAAAATGCTTCCGACGTTCTTTTTATTCAGACAATTTCTGCAATCAAAGCTTCAAAAAATTTAAATGAAGATGTAAAAGAAAGACTTTTGTATTTGCTTGATTCACTTTCTGTTTCTGATGCTTTTACTGCAGATGTTCGTAAGTCTTTGTATGAATCTGTTTTAACTCCTGCTGCTCCTGCAACTAGTTCAAACTCAGAAACTTCTTCTAATAATGCATCATCTTCTAAAAAGACCGAATCTGCTTCAAATACAAAAACAACTTCAAGTTCAGATTTAGGTAATGAAAAATAGGGTAGAGGAGAAATTGATTATGAAAAAGACATTTATTTTTATTTTAAGTACATTTATTCTTTGTTCCCAGATTTTTGCTGAACCTTTAAAGGTAATTATGCTTCGTGATAATGGACCTTTGCGTGTTGAAGAAGGAAATTCTGGTGTAAAATGGTCTCAAACAATTAGTGCTGGAACCGAACTTGAGCTTGTTTCTGAAAAAACTGTAACAAAAAATCTTATTACTACAGACAAAACTTATCCTGATGTTGATTTTTACATTGTAAAATATAAGGATAACAAATATTACGTTCAGGTTTCGGAAGTTGGATTGGCTTCTAATGCGGCTGTAATGTGTCAGGAATCGGTTCTGTTTACAAAACCTTCGCTTGCATATTTTAGAAATGCAATTCTTGAACCAGGAACTATTGTTGCAGTTGGTAAAAGAGTTAAAGTTGATGATTTGAACTTTGCTGAAGTTTCTTTTTTTGATACAAATGACGGTATAAAAAGAACCCGCTATGTTATGGCTAATGCTGTAAGCGAAAATGAAAAAGATGTAAAAGCAATTCTTATGGTTCAGGCTGCTCTTGCAATAAAAGATGAAACTTTAAGAAACGAAACTCTTAACAACGCTTTGCGTATTAAAACAACTGATTATGTAACTGAATATATTGAAAATCTTATTGATGAAAAACTTGGACTTACTTCTTATTCCGAAGATGATATTATTGAAATTAATGAATATAAAGCCCGAGTTACAACAAAAGATGGTGCAAAAGTAAATGTTCGTTCAACACCTGGTACAAAAGGTAGCGTTGTTGGAAAACTTGATTCAACCGGTAAAACAAATGTAATTGTAACATTAAAAACTACAAAGACCGAAAAAATCGAAGGCATAACAGATTCCTGGTATTATGTTACCGAAATTGATTCTGATGGCTTTGAAAAAGATACAAAAGGCTGGATTTTTGGTGGATATTTAAAGAAATAGATTTATAAAATCAATACTACAAAAACGGATGGAGCAACGTTGAATCATTCATGATTCTACTTCACTTCATCCGTTTTTTTTTGTCTATCATTATAATGCTGAATTGCTTATTCTTGGTTCTGTGCAGAACTATCTGTTGGATTGTCTATTGCTGCTGTTGGCTCGTTTGTTGATTGAGCTGAGTCCTGTTCCTTATGTTCCGTTTTCTTCTTAAAAAAGTAGAATTTCTTTTCGGTACCGGTTGCAAGTCTTTTGATGTTTTCGTGATGACGGTAAATCATAAAAGCAACACAACCTGCAAAAATCAAATCTGGAATAAGAGGAACTTTCATAAAAGGAAGAAGCACTGTTCCTGCAACCATAGCAATTATTGTTGCAAGCGACATATAGTGAGTAGAAAACAGGAATATACAAAGCATAATTGTTGCAAAAAGTCCGCATTTCCAGTCAATCATGTATAAAGTAGAAATGCAAACTAAAAATCCTTTTCCGCCTTTAAAACCGTACCAGACAGGAATTGTATGACCAAGCATACAAAAAGCACCGGAAAATGCAATTCCAAAAAGACGTAAGTTTCTTTCTGTTGCAAATTGAGCTGCCCAGAATGAAGTTTTTGTAACTACATCTGTTGTTTCTGTAAATTCCTGTGCCTGCTGTGGAGTTAAAAACTTTACAAATAAAAAGCCAAACAAAAGTTCCAGAAGAATTGCCTTTGAAATATCAATTAAAAATACGAGCCATGCAAACTTCATTCCGTAAACACGTTTAAAATTTGTAAACCCTGGATTTCCGCTGCCTTCTGTTCGTATATCTTTGTGGTAAATCAGCTTTGAAAAAACAATTGCCGGATTTATTGAGCAGATAAGATAAGATGCAACTGCGGCGATAATTAAAAGTGCAATAGTCATTTTTTATTTCCTTTGTTCGGTTTTTGTAAATATACTAAATTATTCTACAATTAAAATATAACTGTAAATATCCTGTCCGCCATCAACCGGGTAAATTTCTACTCCTGGATGTTTTAGCTTTAGATATTTTTGAAGTTCTTCTGCTTCGTAGCTTGTTGAATCGGCTCCGCGAATAAAAAGACAAACTTCGTGGTCTGTAAAATCCATTGCTTCTATAGTCTGCATTGCAGTTTTTTTACGTTCTGTTGAAGCAATAAGAATCTTTTTATCAAGGAATCCAATGTAATCACCAATATGAAGCGTTACTCCATCCATTTCGGCATCGCGTACACAATGTGAAATATAGTAAGTAGAAACTCCATCCATAGCCATGTTCAAATCTTCTATAATCTGATTTGTGTCGGAACTAGAAGTATCAAGCATTGTAAGAGCAGCGTATCCTTCGCCAATAGAGTGACTTTCTATAACTTTGACTTTTGCCTTTGTGTACATAGAAGCCGCTTGTTTTGCCGCAAGAATAACGTTTGAATTGTTAGGGAATACAAAGATTGTACGTGCATTCACCTGATCAAAAGCGTCAATAAAGTTTTCGGCAGAAGGATTCATGCTCTGTCCGCCATCAACAATTCTGTCGGCTCCGTGGTCAAGAAACATCTGTTTAATTCCTTTTCCCGAAGCAACTGCAACAATACCGTAATCTTTTGTTTCTTCCTGTTTTTGAACTTTTGGAATTGTAAAACTTTCATCCTTAGGTTCGTTATCAAGATTATTATGCTGCAACGACATATTTTCAATTTTGATTGTAAGGAATTCACCAAACTGCTGACAGAAAGCAAGTACTTTGTCTGGAGTTTTTGTGTGAACATGAAGTTTGATTATGCTTCCGGTTTTGAATGCAACAATTGAATCACCGATAGTTTCCAAGAATTTTTTGATTGTTTCTACAGAAAAAGCTTCTACATCGGTTTTTGCGTTCTGCAGGCGAAGAAGAAGTTCTGTACAATAACCAAATTCAAGAACGCTGTCGGATGTAAATTTGTCCAAATCAAGCTGTTTTGCATCAGTGGTTTTTGTACCTTGTGCACCGTGAACTCCCTGAAAATGAGTTTTTTCACCGCGCAAAAGCTGCATCATTCCTTCCATTATGTAGATTAATCCGGCTCCACCCGAATCTACAACTCCTGCTTTTTTAAGAACAGGAAGAAGGTTAGGGGTGCGTTCAAGAGAAAGTTTTGCTTCTGTAATAAAATTCTCAACGAATTCAAGCAATGTTTGTGCATTCAAACTGCAAGCATATTCTGTTGCATCTTTTACTACTGTAAGAATTGTTCCTTCAACTGGCTGCATTACTGCGTTGTAGGCGTGTTTTACACCTTCTTTAAATGCTTCACCAACTTGATTTACATCTGCAGATTCAAGTCCTTCAAAACCAGCTGAAATTCCATCAAAAAATTGCGAAAGAATTACACCAGAGTTTCCGCGGGCACTTAAAAGCATTCCTTTTGAAATTAAAGTTGCTGCCGTCGAAAGATTTTTTACTTCTTCAGTTTTTGCGTTTTTTCCACCAGTCATTGTAAGAAGCATATTGCTTCCCGTATCACCATCAGGAATTGGAAAAACATTAAGATTATTTATTTCTTCTGAATGAATACCAAGATTTGCTGTTCCGTTGGCAATTAGCTGTGCATAAAGGAGTCCGTCAAGAATTTTTTCTGCCATTTTTTTAAGCTCCAAGTGAGAATGTAACTTCGTCACCAAATCCATTGATTACGATAGCGTCTGGTCCGATTGATGCACCAATGATTGGTCCGATAAAGCCTACAAAAACATCCTTACATGGAATTTCCTGTTTAACCATTGCAACAAACTGGTCAATTTCTTCTTTTTCGCAGTCAGCGTGTCCAATATAAATTGTCTGTTCTTCCGGATTGATTAAATCCTGTTTAAGAAGATTTACAATTTCTTTAAGAGAATTCTGGCGTCCTTTTACCTTTTTGAATGCGGCCTGATTTCCAACTGCATCCGAAATGATGATTGGTTTTACGCCCATAAGATTTCCAAAGAAAGCTGCTGCACCTTTTACGCGACCAGCTCTTCTTAAAGAATCAAGGGAATGAACTGTACAATATTCGTGAATTGTTTTGCGGATTTTAATGACGTAATCGTAAACTTCCTGTGCTGATTTTCCTGTTGCGGCAAATTTTGAAGCTTCGATTGCAAGCATTCCTTCTGCAAGACAAGCGTTAAGTGAGTCAATGCTAAAAATTGTAACTCCGGGATTTGCTTCCATAATTTGTTTTGCAACAACTGCGCCTGTATTTACAGAACCAGACTGTTTTAATGAACAGCCGATATAAACAATGTCAAAACCTAAATCAACATATTTTTGGAATACATTATTGAATTCTTCGACAGGAACTTGAGTTGTAAGAATACGATTTCCTTCGCGCATAATATTATAAAGTTTATGAGCTTCATCTGGTGTCCAGCAAAGATCTGCAGGAAGAGTAACGCCTTCATAAACAGTATTCATTTTTGCATAATCAATGTCGTATTTTTCTAATAATTCCTTGTTTAAATCTGAACAAGAATCTGTAATGATTTTTACTTTTCTCATTTAATTAACTCCATAGATAAGATTAGATTTTTATAATTTTTTATTATTATACACCTGAATAAACTCAAAATAAACAATAAAATTTATTTTTGTGGAAGTTTTACTGTAAAAGTTGTGATTTTGTCTGCACTTTTAACACAAACTTCGCCGCCATGAAGGGTTGTCACTTTTTTTACAACAGCAAGTCCTATTCCGCTTCCTTCCGAACTGTGCGATTCATCGGCCTGGTAAAATTTGTTGAAAATATGTTTTTGTGCTTCTGGTGGAATTTCGCTTCCTGTATTTGTAATGCTTACGTTTAAGAAATTGTTCTTTTTTTCTATTTCGGTTTTTATAAGACCTTTTTCTGGAGTGAATTTAATTGCATTGTCAAAAAGATTTATCCATATTTGTTTTATAAGTTCTTCGTTGCCAATTAAATAGAATTCTTCAATATCAACTTGAATTTCTATATTTTTTGCTGTCCATTTTTGTTCAAGCAAAAGAATACATTTACGAATCTGTTCAGAAATGTTAAATTTTTTTACCGAAGGAAGTATTGTAAGATTTTCGATTTTCATAAGATTCATAACATTGGCCGCCATTTTAGAAAGCCGTTCGGATTCTTCTTCAATAATTCCAAGATATTCAAGTTGCTGTTCACGACTGAGTTCATTTTTTTTCATTAATTTTGCAAAACCTTGAATAGAAACAATCGGAGTTTTAAATTCGTGTGAAAAATTGTTGATAAAATCGTTGTTCAAAGTTTCTGTGTTTTCAAGTTCGCTGGCCATTTTGTTAAAACTGTCGGAAATATCAAGAAAAATTGGATTTTTGTTGATGAGCGTTTTGAACTTTAAGCGTTCGTTGTAATTTCCCGAAGCAAGCTGTTCCATTCCATCAATCACCCTGTTAATTGGAACCATCAAAAACTTACTTACAAGAAGCGTGAATGCGTAACTTAAAATAATGCACGAAATAATTACAATAGTGATTAAAAATTTTGTATCGAGTTTCTGGTCATTATAAATGGAAAGAAGATTTTGTCCCAGAATTGTTCTAAAAAGGATGTAAACAACCAGAATAATCAGACTAAAACTAAAAAACAAAATCACAGAAAGTAAAAAAGTGATTGCAAACCGGGTTTTTGTGTCTTTTTTTTCAACCATTTTTTTTCACCGCCTTATAACCAAGTCCACGCACCGATTCAATCTGAAATTCTTCCCATCCTTCAAAACGTTTGCGCAATCTACCAATATGAACCGTAAGTGTTTCCCAGCCTGTTTCCGACTGAACGCCCCAAATTTCTTCCATAAGCTGAATTCTTGTAAAAATTTGTCCAGGGTAAGAAAGCAATTTATATAGAAGAAGAAATTCTTTTTGAGGAAGTTCCTGTGTTTTTCCGTTTTTTGTAACCGTAAGCGAATTGTAATCAATTACAACATCATCAATTGTGATTTTTTGTTCACTAACAATTTTTGCACGACGTAAAAGGGCTTTTATACGCAAAATCATTTCGGCTTCGTCAACTGGTTTTGTAATATAATCATCGGTTCCAACAAGAAATCCTTTGTGAATGTCAGTCGGTTCTTGTTTTGCAGAAACCATAAGAATTGGAAGATTGTCATTATCGCGACGAATTGCTTCTGTAAATTCGTAGCCGTTCATTTTTGGCATCATAATATCAAGAACAACTAAGTCGATGTGTTCTTTTTCCATTACGCTAAGGGCATCGTCGCCATTTTCGGCAGTAAAAACTGTGTAATGTTCCGCTTCTAAAATTGCCTTGTATAATCTGCGGATATTTTTATCATCATCAACTACCAGAATATGAAACATAGTTGAATTTTATAGCGGAAATGAATTTTTTTCTAGTATAAATAGATGGATTTTCGGGGCGAGCCCGAAAATGACATGGAGCTTGAAAATGACAAAAGCACAAAAGTCTAGAAATCTTCCAAAAGTACTGAAGGGTCAAAATCGTACGCTTTTTTTGGAGGAGTAACAAAATTATGAGGAACCATTTTAGAAGTACAATTTGTTTCAATTAAACTTGTACAGTTTTCGTGCATAATTTCGTACATTTTCTGAACAATAAGCTTTTTCTTAAACTGGTCAAGCCCGATTTTTCCAGTGTCGCTTACAAATGCAAATACAAAAAGGTTTCCTTCGGGAGTAGGGCGCTTCATATAAAGAATTGCATCAGAAACAAAGCGCATTCCTTTTATTGTAAAGCAAAGATTCTGGATTTTTTCGTATTCTTTGAGTTTGAGATTTTCTGCCTGTAAATCAGTAAGCGTAATTGAAAAATGGCTGACACTTACATCATTTAATGGGAAAGTTATATTTTCGTGTCTTGAATTTAAGAATGTAAACTGACAGTTTTTAGTACAAACAGCACGAACATTTTTTCGTCTGCCCATAGCCTGATTTGCAAAAAGAACGCGTTCTATAAGAACAAAGTTGATATTTTTCTGGTACTCAAGCTGAATACATCCACCAGCAAGCCCGATATTGTAAAGATATTTGTGTTCAATGGAAGCTTTTTCTGCAAGAGTTTTTCGTTTTGCATACATTACACCAAAACAAACGCGTGGATGTTCGTTACAAAGTCTTTGAATATAAGTGAACCATTCAAGACCTTCTATGTGATAATCAATATTAAAGAAAATAATTGCATCTGTAAAAATTGAAAGAATAACTTGAACTTTTACATCGAGTGGCTGCTTAAGATCGTCTTCTACAAAATAACACTCATAATCTTTTGCAAGGTAATCTTCCAAAAAATATTCCGAAATTAAATCCTTGTCTGGCGCAATGAAGAACGTCTTTCTGCTTTTTACAATTTCGTTAACAATCTGTCCCATACGATAAATTCTCCATAAATAAAAAAATTAAAACTTTTCCAAGGGACTTTTTATAATAGATATGCTTTATTTAACTGTATTCTCTCATGCTTTGTTATAATATGCAAGGGAAAAAAACGTGGTAACCGTCGGAATAAGGATTTATTCTTAGATTACCACGTTAGAATTTTAGTGATGATTTAGACTAGGGTAGGCCTAAATCCTTGGGGTTATTCAATAATAATGTAAAGCAAGTTGTTTGAATCAGTTGTTGCATCAACTTTGAGCTGGATTTCTTTAAGATCAGAAATACCTGTACTAGATAATGAGAAATTCTGAATAATGAAGCCATAATCATTTTGTAAGTCTAATCCTAAACTTGAAACTTCTTCATCCCAGATGTTGAAAGTTCTAGGACCATCTCCACCGTTGACTTTGTCCCAACTATATTCCTGATCAAAAATATCAATAGCAGTCATTGGGAAGTTGTAGCCATTACAACTAAGAGTAGTTTTTGCATCTTGTTTTAAGGTGTATTCTTTGTCTCCGGTAAGAGCAAGTAAGAACTGTTCAAATAAATTCTTATAGCTGTAAGAAGTATTATTTAAAGTATTTACTGCAGAAACAATTGAATCTCTGTTTATGTAAATATTTTCGAGCATTGTTTTTGCAAGAGCTGCACCACCATACTGTCTTAAAAGCCATGCTCCGAATACATAGGTGTCTGCATAAGAAGTAAGCAATGCTTCTGTATTCCAGCCACCAACTCCTGCCTGATAGTATGTTGTGTTGAATTTTTCGATACGAGCAAGAGGACTTTCAGAATCTTTTAGAACAAGATATTCTTTCATCATGTCTTCACAAATCATAGCAAGCATTTCGTTGTAGTTTGTACTTGTTGAAGTTGTGTTCAAAGGAATTTCTTTCATACCGCAAGTAATCATGTGGTTGAATTCGTGGCATAATGTACTGAATGAATCATTAGATCTGTAATTTGCCATTGCAGAATCCATGTAAACGTATTTACCAATATTTGTCTTGTTGTAAATAGCAATTCCTGGATAGTCTGTAATTTCTGTTTCTGCAACATAGAAATCTTTACTATGGAAATAACCAGCAGTACCAGCAGGATTTGTTTCTCCATCTGTGTAATCGTATTCAATATCGTAAATTACAATATTTACCATTGAACCAGTGTCGCTCTTTGTTGCAATATCAACATTTGGTCTATAGGACCAACGATTCTTTTCTGTATCTTTGTAAACAACGCGGATTTTTTCTGGTTCTGAACCAAATACAGCGTGTTCAAGTTCATAAATACTGTCGAATTTTTCTTGATATGTTTTTGCAATATTAGAGCTTACTTTTGAACCACTTGCTGTCTCTGCATAGAAATCATCCAAAATCCATACATAACAATGTTTTCCTACAGCGTAGAGTGTAGCATCCAATTGTGCATAGTTATCTGCTGTTCCCATCTTTCCTTTATTAATCCAGAGTTTCTTTTTGTCTCCAACCTTGTATTCTTTTACAACAGAAACAGCAGCGGCTCTAGATAAATCTGGAGAATCATCTCTTGTAGCGTAATCGTCGATGTTAATGTATTCTTCCTGGAAATAAGTTATACCATTAGATTTAGATTCAAGAATTGAAGATGAAGCTGAACTTGCACCAGAGTTGTTCAATTCGTAATCAATTTCTCCTGCTTTGAAATTTCTGATGTTACGAATTTCGCTATTTGGAATTACTTTACTGCCAGAGTTTGCAGAAATAAGATACAATGTCTTTTTAGAAAAATCTTTATCACTCTTAATTGTGATGTCCGTAACGTTAGAAGGAACTTCGAGTAACGGTTTGTCTTCAATATAATTCCAAGCAAAAGAAGTTTCTTCTGAAGTTGCTGCACTTGCATCTGAAACTACAGTTTTATCTTCGCTGCAGATGAATACTCCGCCAAAAGAGAAAATATCCGTGTCATTTTCGTCTTGTTCTTCCAAAAGAAGATTTTTATCTTTGAAAGTGTATCTGTATGTACCAAGACCTTTTATTGTGAGCATTGAATTTGCTTCATCAAGAGACCAGCCTACATTTTTCCAAGATGAATCTCCAATTGTAACATTTACAGTGGTATTAGATGTGAATTCAAAAATTTCTTTTCCAGAGCCATAGTCGTAAGTGTAGGTCTTTCCATTAAAAATGTTTGGCGTTTCTGGAGTTTCCTCTGGAGTCTCAGGTGTATCTGGTTTATCCGGAGTGTCAGGTTTTTCTGGTGTATCTGGAGTTTCAGGATTATCAGTTGGAGTTTGATTATTTTCTCCTCCGCTACCAGTGAGGTTGTTCAGAAAATCGCACGACGAAAATAGCATTGCAAATATTGCAGTACAGCAAAGCAGCTTCTTAAAAGTTTTTTTCATGTTACATTCTCCTATAATATGAATTTTGTTTTGTTGCATTTTTATTATATCACAAAAAAAATGATGAAAATGCAAATTTTATTTTTACCGGAATGTAATTTTCGGCAAATTTTAGATAGAAATTTTTTTTGATTTAAAATAAAACTGGTTTAAAAACTGGTTGACTTTAAAGTTTTTTGACTCTATAATTTAATTATACTTCAGATGTGGGAGGTTTTTATGGCTTTTACATTTGTTCCTGACGCGTTCAATGTTTATAACATCGGTTCTTTTGAGGCAAAGACTTATTTTGCGGAATTATTGCGGAAAGTGCAGAGTGGTGCGCAAGTTAATATTTCAAAAAATGGGAAACCTGTAGCAATCTTAAAAGGTGTTAAAACTGCTCAGAATCAAGATTCTTTAGAAGCTCATAAACGTATTGTTGCTCGTTCAAAAAGACTTGCTCAGGCTGTTTTGCAGAATGGCGAGGTTTTAATGAATGCTAAAGATTTGATGGAGCTTAAGGATGCTGGAAGAAAATATTAATGTAGAGTCTGAAAACTTCCCTTGTTTTGTTGTTGATACATCTTTTATGGCAGCCTATCTTCTGAATGGATTATGCGATGATGAATTTTTAGACTGCATAAAAGATGTTGAATATGTGTTGAATAACAATGGTCAGTTTTATGTTCCTCAGCTTTTCTGGTACGAAATTTACAATGTTTTATTGTATAAAGTTCGAAAAAATAAGGCAGAAAAGGGTGGGCTGACAAAATCTGACGCAATGGACATTTTTTATGATTTACAAAAACTGCCTATTTATACAGAACCACAGGCTGATGGTGAAATCCGTGCACGCATTTTTGATTTAGCAGATGAATTCGGACTTTCATATTATGATGCTTCGTATCTGGAATTGGCCAGACGATATAATTTGCAGTTAAAAACTTACGATGAAGATTTGAACCGTATTATAATAGAAAAAAAACGTTTTTGAGGAGGAAAATGCACTTACTGACAGATTTTTGTAAAATTGCTATAATGCATACATATTTTAGCCGTAGGCTTGGAGTGTAATTAGATGAAAAAAATTATTTCTGGTAAGGTTCGCGAGGTTTACGACCTTGAAGACGGACGCATGGTGATTGTTACAACTGACAGAATTTCTGCTTTTGATGTTATTCTGCCAACAATGATTACAGATAAAGGTAAGGTTTTGAATGCACTTGCTAATTTCTGGTTTGATTATACAAAAGATATCGTAAAGAATCACATGATTTCCAGCGATTTAAAGGACATGCCTGCTGAATTCCAGAAACCTGAATTTGAAGGCCGCACAATTCTTGTTAAAAAACTCAAGATGATTCCTTATGAAGTAATTGTTCGCGGTTATATGTTTGGTTCAATGTACGAAGCTTACAAAAAAGGTGAGCCATTCCTTGGTCACAAGTTTGACAAAGAGTACAAGCAGGCTGAAAAATTGGATGAACCAATTGTAACTCCTTCTACAAAGGCTGCTGAAGGTCACGATATTAATGTAACTCTCCAGTATATGAAAGACGATCTTGGCGAAGAACTCGGTTCAAAAATCGAAAAAGCTGCTCTTGCAATTTACAAAAAGTGCTACGACCACGCTGCCGCTAACGGAATTATCATTGCCGATACTAAGTTTGAGTTTGGTTTGGATGAAAACGGTGACTTGGTTCTTGGTGACGAAGTTCTTACTCCAGACAGTTCACGCTTCTGGGATGCTTCTAAATACGAAGTTGGCGGAAGTCCTGCAAGTTACGACAAACAGTTTGTACGCGACTGGCTCAAGGCTAACAATCTTGCAGGCGACCCTAACATCAAAGAAATTCCAGCTGATGTTGTGGCAAAAACAAGCGAGATTTACAAAGAATGCCAGCGAAAAATCTGTCATAAATAAAATCTGCTGTAAATAAAAAAAAGTGTCTGGCAAGTGAAGTGTGTCTATAAAAATTGTTTCCAACTTTTGTGTACACTTGAAAGTCCGGACATTTTTTTAATAGGCTTTTTTTGGGTGGGGGGAGAATATTCTGTTTTTATAGTTGCGTAATGAAAGTTTTTGTTTGTTTGAATGTAAAGAAACGTTTTTCTGTTCTCATTTTTACTCTAATTCTTACGAGTTGCTTTCAGTTGTATGCAGAAGATTCTTCTGTGTTGCAAGCGAATGTAGAATCTTCTTATTTTGAACAGGCAGAAGCTTTTATGATGGAATATACCGTTTTTGAAGATAAAACAATGAACCGTCTTGTTCTTCTACACAAGGATTCAAATATAAAGAAACTTGGAAAAGAACAGATTGACGGGCTTGTTAGCGGGACTTTGTTTTATCAGACTAAAGTTCAGGGATTATCAGGTCTTGTGACTATGATTTGGACAAACTTTTGTGAAGATGAAGGCTGGATTTTTGATGGAACAATGTATACAAAAGCAAATATAAGTGGAAGCGGCAAGCTTTCTGGTCATATAAAGGTAAGCGGAAAATATAATGCAACTGTTTATCTTGATAATATTACAATAGAAGATAATCTTACTGCCGGTGGAACTTATGGTGTTGAACTTGGCGATAATCCGCGGGTAGAAATTCCGTATCAAGTTTTTTATAAGGCAAAAGGGCTTCCTGTTCCATCCAAAAATAACTAACCTTTTTTAATAAAATTTCTAACTTTTTTACAATTTCTTATATCAATTCTTAAAAATTTCAAAAAAAACTCCTAAAAATCTTTATTCAAAAATGGCAACTTACGATTTACTATAACAGTGTAATAAAAAAACATCTATCAGGAGGATAATTAGATGAAAAAAATCGTTGTATTTGCTGTTGCACTTATGTGTGTTGCTTCATTATTTGCTGCCCCAAAAAATAAGGGAAAAAAAGCTGGTGATGGAAAAATCAAAATTGGTATTATTAACAATCCGCCATCAGAATCTGGTTACCGTGCTGCTAATGTAAAAGATTTTGAAGCAGTATTTACCGCAGATAAAGGTTATGAGGTAAAGACTTTCTATAGCCTTAAAAATGATGAACAGCTCAATGCAGCATCTCAGTTTATTACAGACGGTGTTGATTATATTCTTCTTTCTGCTGCTGCAACTGACGGATGGACTTCGGTTCTTAAAAAGGCACAGAGAGCTGGAATTAAAGTTTTCCTCTTTGACCGAATGATTAATGTAAAAGACAATCTTTACGAAGCTGCTGTTGTTTCTGACATGGCAAAAGAAGGGGAAACAGCTGTAAACTGGCTTAAAGCTCTTGGTCTTAAAGAATACAATGTTGTTCATATTCAGGGTGCTATGGGTTCTGATGCTCAGATTGGTCGTACAGGTGCTTTGGATGCAGAATTTGCAAAAGGGTCTATGAAGAAAATCGTTCAGCAGACTGCAACTTGGGACGAAGCAGAAGCTAAGAAAATTGTAGAATCAGTTATCAACTCAAAAGAAAATTTCAACGTAATCTATGCAGAAAATGACGGTATGGCAAAAGGTGCTGTTGCTGCTCTTGATGAAGCTGGTATTACACACGGTGTAAACGGAAAAGTTGTTGTAATGGGTTTTGACTGCAACAAATGGGCTCTTCGTGAATTGCTCGCTGGAAACTGGAACTACGATGGACAGTGTTCTCCATTCCAGGCTGCTGTTATTGAAAATATGATTAAAACTGGAAAAGTTCCTTCAAAGAAAATTATTTCTGATGAAAAGGGATTTGATGCAAAAACAATCTCACAGGCTGATATTGATACATACGGTCTTGGTGACTAAGTTTAATGGCAGTCCTAAAGTTGCAATCTAGCAAAAAGGACTGTCGCTTTTAGACGGCGTAAAGTGTGTAATCTGCATATTTTACGCCATTTTTTTTGAACAGATTTCCCGGATAAACTGGGGAATGACAGGATTGTTAAAAATGGAAAATAATGTTGTTTTATCAATGCGTGGAATTTACAAAGAATTTCCAGGTGTAAAAGCTCTTCAAAATGTTGATTTTACACTTTGTAAAGGTGAAGTTCACGCGCTTATGGGAGAAAATGGAGCTGGAAAATCAACATTGGTAAAAGTTCTTACTGGTGTTTATGAAAAAGATTCCGGCGAAATTAGAATTGCAGGAAAAGAAGGTCCTGTTTCAATTCGTTCTCCACAGGATGCTCAAAATCTAGGCATCTCAACAGTATATCAGGAAATTACTCTCTGTCCGAATCTTACGGTGGCAGAGAATATGTATATAGGGCGAGGAAATTACAAATTTGTAAATAGAATTGCTCAGGAAAAAAAGGCTACTGCTCTTCTTGAAAAATTGAACATTCCTGCTAAGGCTGGTCAGCAGCTTGGAACTTGTTCGCTTGCAGTTCAGCAGATGGTTGCAATTGCCCGCGCCGTTGATATGGATTGTAAGGTTTTAATTTTGGATGAACCGACTTCCTCTTTGGATGAACATGAAGTTGCACTTTTGTTTACTTTAATGCGTGATCTAAAAAGTCGTGGAGTTGGAATCATCTTTATTACTCACTTTTTGGAACAGGTTTACGAAATTTGCGACAAAATTACAGTTTTACGTAATGGTGAACTTGTTGGTGAATATACAGTAAGCGAACTTCCTCGTGTAAAATTGATTTCTGCCATGCTCGGAAAAGATATGGAAGACATGACAAATCTTAGAAATAAAAAGCGTCCATATACAGGAGCTGGCGAAATTGTTTACGAAGCTCATGAACTTTCCAGCAGTGAAGGCGTTCGTCCTTTTGATTTTATTATTCATAAAGGTGAAGTAAACGGTTTTACAGGTTTGCTTGGTTCTGGTCGTAGTGAAAGTGTTCGTGCAATTTTTGCGGCTGATCGTGTTACCGGCGGAAAAATCAAGGTAAACGAAAAAGAGGTAAAAATCACTCAGCCAAAAGATGCAATGAAAAACGGAATTGGATATTTGCCGGAAGACAGAAAAGGGGATGGAATTATTCAGGATTTGTCTGTACGCGAAAATTTAATTCTTGCATTGCAGGTTCTAAGTGGATTTACAAAACCAATTTCCCGCGTAGAACAGGAAAAACTTGCCGACGAGTTTATTGAAGCACTTCAGATAAAAACTGCTTCTAAAGAAACTCCAATCAAATCACTTTCGGGCGGAAACCAGCAAAAAGTAATTCTTGCACGCTGGCTTTTAACTCATCCTCAGTATTTAATTTTGGATGAACCAACCCGCGGTATTGACGTTGGAACAAAGCTTGAAATTCAAAAGCAGGTTCTAAAACTTGCGGAAGAAGGTGTTAGCGTTACATTCATTTCTTCTGAAATTGAAGAGATGCTTTCGGTTTGTCAGAGGCTCATTGTTATGCGTGACCGTAAGATTGTTGGCGAACTTAAAGATGATTTGCTGCGTCAGGATGTAATTATGCAGACAATTGCGGGAGGAAAAGCTCAAAATGGCTAATAAAATTGTAAATCAAATAAAAAAACTTTTTCAGTCGCAGCTTGCAATCCCAATTGTGGCGCTTCTGATTCTTGTAATCTTTAATCTTATCCGCGACCCAAGTTTCTTTTCTATTGTTGTAAAGAAGAATAATTTTGGAAATACAGTTCTTACTGGTAACTTAATCAGTATTTTGAATGGAGCTTCCGAACTTGTAATTCTTTCTATTGGAATGACGCTTGTAACTTCGGCAACTAAAGGTCAGGATATTTCTATTGGTGCGGCTGCGGCAATTGCGGGATCTGTTTTTGTAAAAATTCTGCGGGCTGGAACTATTAATGTTGGAACAATCATTCTTGCTCTTGTTCTTGCATGTATCGTTGCAGTAATTTTCTGTTTGTTCAACGGCGTTCTTATTGCAAAATTTAACATTCAGCCTATGATTGCGTCTTTGATTTTGTACACAGCTGGACGACCGATTGCTTATTGGATAAACGGTGGTGCAACTCCAAACGTAGAAAGTCCGCTTCTTACTTACATCGGTGGATTTATTCCGCATATTGCAATTCCAACTCCAATTCTTGTGGTTATTGTATTCATAATTCTGATTAATCTGCTTTTAAAAAAGACAACTTTAAGTCTTTATATTCAGTCGGTTGGAATTAATGAACGTGCCGCAAAATTGAATGGAATTAATCCTGTAATATGGAAGCTTGCAGTTTTTGTGATTCTTGGCGTTTGTGTTACAATGGCTGGTTCTATCAACGTTTGCCGAATCGGGCTTATCAACCACGAAACAATTCTTCTTGATATAGAAATGGATGCTATTCTTGCGGTTGCAATTGGTGGAAACTCGCTCAGTGGCGGTAAGTTCAAACTTTCGGGCTCAATTCTTGGTGCTTATATAATTCAAGCTCTTACAATCACTTTGTACGCAATGAAAGTTTCTTCTACGGCTGTAAAGGCATACAAGGCAGTTGTAATTATTATAATTGTAGTTGCCGGTTCTCCCGTTGTAAAAGTCTGGCTTGGTCAGTTAAAAAATAAGATTTCAGAAAAGATTGCGGCAAAAAAAGCAGTTGCAGCTACTGGTGCAGGGGAGGCTAGATAATTATGGCAAATATTTTTAAAAATCTATTTGGCAAAAAAGAAGACAGACAGCCGCTTTCAAATACGACTTTGCTTCTTACAATTACAATCTGTTCTTTTGTGGGAATGTATCTTCTTGCAATGTTGATTTGGGGCGGAGGATTTTTGAATCCGCAGCAATTTTTGGATTTGTTTAATAATAATGCTTATCTTATTGTTACGGCTTGCGGGCTTACAATTGTAATGATTGCCGGCGGAATTGATATTTCGGTTGGTGGTTCGATTGCGCTTATTACAATGGCTTCTGTTGTGTTTATGGAAGATCATGGTGGCGGAATTCTTAGTTCAATTTTGATTGCGCTTGGAATTGGACTTGCAATGGGACTTGTACAAGGTTTCTTGGTTGCATATTTAAAGATTCAGCCGTTTATTGTAACTCTTGCCGGAATGTTCTTTACACGCGGAATGACGACAATTGTAAGTAAAGTGCCCAGAACAGCAAGTAATGAGCTTTTTCTGGATTTAAAAGATTTCTACATTGATATTCCATTCCTTGGAACTTATGCACGCAACGGAAACTGGATTCCTTCTTCAATTGAAGTTGGTGTAATAATTGCGTTAGTTGTAGTTTTGCTTTTGTGGGCAATGCTAAAATGGACTCGTTTTGGACGCAATTTGTATGCAGTTGGTGGAAACAGCGAAAGTGCACTTATGCTTGGAATTAACGTACAGCGAACACAGTTTTTGTCTTATGTTTTGTGCGGAGTTCTGGCTGGAATTGCAGGTTTTGTTTACCTTTTACATACAGGGGCAGGAAACGCTTCTAATGCAACTGGTGCCGAAATGCAGGCAATTGCTTCTTCCATTATTGGCGGAACTTTGCTTAGCGGCGGTGTAGGCAGCGTAGTTGGAACTTTGTTTGGTGTAATGTCGCTTAAAACTATCAATAATATTGTAGTTGCGTCTGGTTTGCGTGAACCATACTGGCAAAGTATTACAACTGGTCTTATGCTTGCATTCTTTATTCTTTTGCAGAGCGTAATTCTTGAACAGCGTAAGAGAAAGCTTGGAAACATAGCCGGTTAGGTTTATTTTTCAACGGTCAGCTTATATTCACGGGGCGAAAGTCCCGTGTTTTTTTTGAATATATAACTAAAGTAGTGTGGGTCACTAAATCCGCATTCGTAGGCAATATCGTAACCTTTCATTTCGGTTTCGCGCATAAGTCGTTTTGCATTTTCTATGCGTACACTTGTAAGATATTCAATAAAAGTTGTTTTGCATTCCTGCGAAAAAATTGTACTAAAATGGTTCGGGCTAAGGCAAACTTCATCTGCAACTGTTGTTAGAGTAGTGTTCTGGTCGGCGTAGTTTTCTTCTATAAATCTTTTTGCTTTTAAGATTACATCGCCATATTTTCCTGTCATTTTGGAATCACGGTACTCAAGTGCAAAATTTAAAACCTGTTCAAGAATTTTTGTAAAATTTTCTTGATTTTGAACGGCATCATCTACAAATTTACGTTGTAAAATTTCGGGATTAAGTGTTTTTATGTCCCCGCCAAGTTTTTCTATAAGTTTTGAAACTGCAAAAATCAAATCAACAAGAATATATGATGCAAAAACCTTAAATTGCCCTGGATTATTCCGAATTAAAGACATCGATTCTTCAATAATTGCAGAAATATCATTCTTACCAGCGTATTTTAAGCGGTCCACAAGAGGATCATTTTCGCTAATATCCAAAAATCCCGAAGCTCCATCTACGCCAGAACCTGAACCTGTTCCATTTTCGTAGTTTGTGTCAGTGCCTAAATCATCAAAACTGATAATCCTGCTTGCAAGCGTGTTTGTGCTCGAATCAGAATCTGGGGTTGTATTTACAGAAAGAATTTTTTTTGCATCTTCGTACGAAATTTTTAATTGAGATAGATGTTCTACAGTTTTTCCGATTGCAGTTAAAACTGTACAGTCATCATTTTTTGTTGCAATGTGCCCGATTGTTTCTGCAGCGCGGAATGTGTTGTCATCAAGTTCTGCCTGAGTACTTCCTTTAAAAATACACACAAGAAGATTTGAATGATGAAAAAATGATACGGCTTCGTTTATTGCGGCTGAGTAGGAATTTAAAAGTGAACAAGCTTCCTGTTGAGAATTTATGTTTCTACTACGGCTTTCTATGCGGCTGATTAAAACTTTGTAGTAGCGCGAAATCAGGTTTATGCCAAGTTCCGAACTTTTTTGAATTATGGTACTCATTTCTGCAGAACCGTGTACTAAATTATTCAAAAATTCTTTTTTTATAAGCGCTTCGTTAGATTTTAATTCGGCTTTTAGTTTTGAAATATCCGAAAGCTGTTTGCGTTCTGTATCAATCCGGTCGGCTGTTTTTTTTAAGCTTGTAATCAGTTCATCCGGGGTAAATGGTTTTAAAAGATAATCTTCTATTCCAATGGAAATTGCTTTTTTTGCGTAGTCAAATTCGTCGTGGCCGCTAAGAATGATGATTTTTATCCAGGGTTGAGTTTGTTTGATTGCCTGTGCAAGCTGGAGTCCATCCATAAAAGGCATTTTTATATCTGTAATAAGGATGTCGGGCTTAAGTTCGTGAATCATAGAAAGTGCAATTTCGCCGTCGGTTGCTTCTCCTGCAAAGGTAAAACCGCTTCCTTCCCAGTCAATTTTGGAACGAATTCCTTCAAGAACAATTGGTTCATCATCAACAGCAAAAACTGAATACATAAATTTTTACCTCCAATCAGCCGAATTAACTGGAATTGTAAATGAAATTTTGCTTCCTTTTCCTAATTCTGATTGTATCACAAGACCTTGAGTTTTGTCGCCATAATAAAGTTTTAATTTTTTGTTCACATTGTAAAGTCCATACACCGACGAAAGTTTTTCTGAATCCTGAGCGCCGGTTCTTAATTCGTTGCGTACCTGACCAAGTCGTTCTTCCGAAAATCCAGCACCATTGTCTTCAACTGTAAACTGAATATTCCGGCGGCTTTCATCCAAAAAATGCACCGTAACTTTAAGTTCACCACGTCCTCGTTTATTTTTTATTCCGTGGTAAATTGCGTTTTCTACAAGCGGCTGGAGTACAAGTTTTATCACTTTAAAATCAATCAGGCTTTCATCCGCGTCAATCTGGTAATTTAAAATGTCAGCGTAACGGATTTTTTGAATTGTAAGATAATTTTTTATATGATCAAGTTCTTGCGAAATTGTAATCCATTCGTGGCCGCGGCTTAAAGAAATGCGCAAAAAGTCGGAAAAAGCTTTTGTAATTTTTACAACTTCGTCGGTGTGTTCTTCTTCGGCAAGCCAGACGATTGTATCAAAAGTATTGTACAAAAAGTGTGGAGTGATTTGTGCCTGCAAAGCTTTCATTTCGGCTTTTTGAAAATTCTTCTGTTCTTCCATATTTTTTTTAATAAGAACGTCAATCTGTTCTGTCATGGTATTAAGGTTGCTTGCAAGGGTATCAAGTTCGTCAACGTTAGGAATGTCTATGCGCGCGGTAAGGTCTCCGTTTGAAACTTTTGTAGAAAGTTTTTCCATATCTGAAATTGGTTTTTGAATGGCACCACTAACTGTAATAAAACTGTTGATTGAAATTAAAATTGCAAGAACGGTAATAATAATTTGAATTGCAGTAAGGATGATTGAAGTATTTCGTAAAGAACGGTTTGTTTCGTTTGCAGATTCAATTTCGGCTACAACAAAATCCTGCATAATATCAGAAAATAGGGCAGAGATTGTGCGTATTTCGTCTAGGGCGGCTTCGTTTTGAGTTACTGAACTTCCGTTTTTCATATTTAAAATGAGCATATCAATATTGCGGCGTAGAGTTGTGTTTGCCCTTGTTGCAACTTCCAGTTTATCGTGGCTTTTTGCATTTTTACTTGTAATGAGCATGAGTGTAAGGCCCGTTGTAATTTCGTCGCACATTTTATTTTGATTTCCGTCTGCAATTTCTTTTTTTCCGCAAATAATTTCCCAAAGTTCTGTTGGAATGTCGTTTTTGGCAATTGAATTAATTTTATTTGCAGTACTAACGTTTGAAATAATCTGATTGTATTGGCGCGTATGAATTTGCGAAACTAAAACAGAGTATATAGAAGGAATTAATGTAATAAAAAGCAAAAACACGTAAGTTAAGAGAAGTGTACGTCTTAGATTTTTATTTCTTTTCACTTTTTTGTTCCTTTTTATTTGATTTTTGCCGCGTGAATCACGTTGCCGCTAAAACTTAGTGTCTGCTAAAACTTAATATCCGCGGGGTTCGTATTGCGTAAAATCGTCGTTTTCGGAAAATACAGTTTCATTATTGTAGGTAATTCGCGGAATTTCTTTTCCACTGGCAATTTGTTTTACAAGATGCATGAGCATTGGTCCAAGATTCGGGTTACATTCAACTACGCAGTTTAATTTTCCTGCTATAAGTGCGTCTATTGATTTTTGTTCTGCATCTACACTGATTATTATTGTATCTTTTGTGTTTATGCCGTAATTTTCGATTGAATCCAAAAGTCCAAGAGTCATGGAATCGTTGTGGGAATAGACTGCATCAATTTTTTGATTATTGTAGTAAAGGCCGTCCTTTTTGTAGTTGGGGCTGCCGGCTCTAGTACCAATTTCATTTTTTTCAGTACCAGTACCAGGTCCGCTCAATTTAATCAGATTTTCTGCAATTTCTTTTCCACGTGAACGCAAAAAATCCCCATCTTCGGAATGAATTATCTGGAATTTTGAATCGTTTGCAATAATTTCGCGGAAGCCTTTTGCACGTTCTCTTACAACAGAAGAATTTTCGGTACCAGAAATTTCAAGAATATGAACAGGATTTTTATAAGATTTGCATTTATTCACAAGGAAACGTGCCGCCCGTCTGCCTTCTTCAAGTCCGTTCTCACCAAGAAAGCCTGCATAAAGAGATTCATCTGCATTTATTTGACGGTCAACTACAATTACAGGAATGCCAGCTTCTTTTGCTTCGGTAAGAACGTTATCCCATCCGTCTTCTATAATTGGAACAAAAGCAATTACATCAACCTGGTAAACAATAAAAGAACGGATTGCCTTAAGTTGATTTTCCTGCTTTTGCTGAGCGTCGTCAAAAATAATTTGAATGTCGTTTTCGGCAGCGGCTTCAAAAATTGACTGCGTATTTCGGGTTCGCCACGCACTTTCTGAACCAATTTGCGAAAATCCAAGAATGAGTTTTTCGGAATTAGCGTCAGATTTTGGAGTTTGTTTTCTGTTTTTTGTAAGAATAAACGAAAGAAGAAAAATTACTGCAGCCAGAAAAATCAAAATTGAGACGATTTGAATTTTTTTAACTTTTTCATTCATAAAAAAATTATATTACATTTTCCCCAATTTGCAAAAAATTTATAAAAAAACAAAAAATAATAAAAAAAATATTAGGAATTTTGCAAATATTGGCTTAAAATAGAATGTATGGATGAGAAAATCAAAAAGGTTCACTGGACTAAGTCTCTACTATTTAAGTTTTCTTTGATTTTTTGTTTGTTTACTATCATTGTTGTTATTTTTACAGGATTTGGAACTTATGTAAATCAAATGCGTTCATATAAAAAACAAGTTCTGGAAAATGTTCGCAATATTGGTGATTATCTTGAACGGCTCATTCAGGATTCCGGCAATGAATTTGTAAGCTATCAGAAGTATTATATGGAGCACTATGCCGAAGTTGATATTCCTTACGATTTTACCGATTACCACGATGCTTTGGAAGAAGCTCTGTATAATCTTGCGTATTATGATGCTTCGGATTTTGTAGATTCAAAATCTTTAAAATTTGACATGCTTCCCGAAGATGTAAAAAAAACATACTTTATTTATTGCCACGAATATTGGATTCTTACTTTTGAAAATGCACGAAAAGCGTTTAATCTTCCATATACATATTATCTTGTTCCCGACGAAGAAACGTACACCATGTATTATATGATTGACGGTGAACGTCTTTATAAAGATGATGAAGGAAATAAAGCTGAATCTGGAAAGTATCTTTATCTTGGAGACCATTACTTTAATTCTTTGGAACAAACTCCAGTTGAATGGAAAACCTGGTTTACTGGCGAACGTCAGAATGAATTTCAGGAATGGAATAATGCCTGGGGGCATACTTACACTTATTATACACCTCTTATAATTAATGGGCAAAAGCTTGGTCTTATTGGTACCGAAGTACAGGTTGATGAAGTTAATCAGGCAATTTTAAAGAATACAGGATTTGAAATTCTTGGTGTTACTCTGGTTCTTGTTGTCTGTCTTACACTTATGCTTCATCTTTTGAATGTTCTTTATATTAAAAAAATTGTTCTGCTTGAATCTTCTTTGCGCGAATATTCTGAGTATAAAAATATTGAAGTTGCACATAAAATTGCTTCTGATATAAAAGATGAAGATGAAATTTCGTCTCTTTCAATGCAGTTTGCATCTTTGATTGTTGAACTTGATAAATACATGAGGAATCTTTTTTCAACATCAAAAGAATTAAAGGATGCAAAAAAACGTGCTACCGAAATGGATATGCTTGCAAATCGTGACTCTTTGACTGGAGTTCGTAATAAAAATGCTTATGATAACGAAATACGACGTCTTGAACTTGATTTGCAGTCAGGAAAAACTGATTTTGGTATTGCGATGATAGATTTGAATTTCTTAAAATCTATTAATGATACTTACGGCCACGAGCGGGGTAATATTGCAATTCAACGGCTTTGTTCTATTGTATGCACTGTATTTGAGCATTCACCTGTATTCCGCATTGGTGGTGACGAATTTGTTGTTATTCTTGAAAAAATTGATTACAAAATTATCGATGATTTAGTTCATACTTTTAATATGATTATCGATAGAATTTCTGTGAATGAAGAACTTGAACCATGGCAACGAGTTTCAGCGGCTATTGGTTATGCTCTTTACGATAAAAATCTGGATAATGGTGTTTTAAGTGTATTTACGCGTGCAGATCAGGCTATGTATACTCACAAAAAAGAGATGAAAGCTTTGCGCGAAGTGTAAAAGTAAAAAATATCTAACCAAATAAAACTAAAAAATAAATAAAACTAAAAGGAATATAAAACATTCTCCTGTCTGTTCTTGATTTTAGACAAATTAAAGGTGTTTTTATGAAGTTATAGCTTATAATACATTCCTATAACATAAAGGAGTGTGTTATGAAAAAATGTTCCTCCTTAATTGCATCCTTGCTATTGTGTCCTGTATTTTTGTTTTCACAAGAAAATACTGTTACAGAAAAAGCTGCTGCAATTGATTTTTTCTAAGATAATGTTCCTCGGTATGAAGGTTTTGCGATTGGAGTTTCGGCTCTAAATCAATGGCCTTTGGGCGATTATGCTGCTTTTGCCAATTGTTCTTTGGGTGCCGACGCAGGTGTAGAATATACACTTCCGCTGAATTTTCCAAAAAATCTTGATGCAGGTCTTTCTGCCCGTTTTGATTTTGGCTATATTTTTCCAAAAAAAGATACAACTCTTGCAAAGGATAGTGAACTTAGAGTAATACTTGGAGGCTGGCTTAGAATTCCGTTTATGCTTGGTTCTTTGCCTGTTGCATTCCAGCCGGAACTTAGTTTTGGTCTTTCTGAATTTAATACCCAAGGTCAGAATGGTTCTACTGCAAAAGGACCTTATCTTGGTACAGTAATTGGAATTGCACCTTCTGTAAGAATAATGCCTGCTGTAATGCCTAATTTTGAAATTGAAGCAAGTCCGCTTTTTACAATTACTCCGGAACAAGGTCATACAGTTACTATGTTTGGACTTAGAGTTGGAGTTGTTTATCATATTCAGGATTTGATTATTCAAATTGCAAAAGAAAAGCAGAGAAAACAGGAAGAAGCTTTAGCAGAACAGCAGCGTCTAGAAAAAGAAAAACAGGAAGAAGAAGCTCAGCGACTTGCAGAAGAAGAGGCGTACAGACAAAAAATTGCTTCATGGCCTGCTCCTGCTGCAAAACTTACTGTTATTGGTGGAACAAACTTTACACCGGATGGAGATGGTCAAAATAATACAGTTTCTTTTGAGTTTGGTATTGATTATGTAGAAGAAACTCCAGAAAGCTGGACGCTTGCAATTCTTGATCCACAAGGAAATCCATTCTGGTCTACAAGCGGCCGCGGAAATCTCCCGGAAACTCTTACCTGGAACGGACTTAGCGAGAAGGGGGAAGTTGTATTCTCAAGAAATATTTATACCGCAAAACTTACGGTTGTTCCTTCAAGACACGACAGAACAAGAAGTGGAGCAAAAACTGCCGAAATTACACAGACTATAAACACAGGTTTGCTTTTGCAGGTAATAATTCCAGAACATGAATGGAAAATCGTTGTAAATACAATTTATTTTGCCGGTGGTGGTGCAACATTTGATGGACTTTCGGAAGAACAACTTACTGCAAACCGCGAAACTTTGGATGAAATTGCACAACAGATTAACGAACATCCTGGTGTAGACGTAATTGTAGAAGGTTATGCAAATAATGTTAGTGGAACTGAAAAAGAAGATAAAGAAGAATTGATACCTCTTAGTCAGGAACGCGCAGACTTTATTATAAAAGAGCTGATTGCACGCGGAATTGAACCGAATAAACTTTCAGCTGTAGGAAAAGGTGGGGCTAATCCAATTGCGGCAAGAAAAGATAGAGCTAACTGGTGGAAGAACCGTCGAATCGAGTTCATCATTAAGAAATAGGGGGCAGAAATATGAGTGAATCATCTGTTAAAAAGTTTAGCTGCCTTCTTTGGGTAGCATTTGTACTATTGTTTGGATTTATATTTGCAATTATGAGCGCAGGTTTTATTTCTTGCAGTACTCATATTGACGATTTAATTTTACCGGAAGAAATTCCACCAGTAGATGTAGATGTTGATATTGACCTTGATTTTAATACGCTGGTTCTTGGTTATGATTCAGAATTAAACAAAGCAACTGCTGGCGGACTTGGTGACAGAGCAACTTACGCATGGTCAATTGATGGCAATTCAAATAGTCCAGCCCTTACTCCAAATGGTGCAACTTGTACTTTAGATATTACAAAACTTTCGGTTGGAAAACATACGCTCCTTGTTGTTGGAACACTTGATGGTGTTGAATACAGTGCTGATTGTATTATCACAATAACAAGGGAATAAAGGGGGCTTTTATGAATAAAAAATGCGGTTTTTATAAAGCAGAATTATTTGCCCTGTTGTGTTTTGTTGTGCTTGTTTTTGATTCCTGTTCTTTTGTAAAAAATTCTGTAAATGATGACTCTTTAAATAATGAAACTGCAAGTGTTTGTATCTCTGTAAACGGAAATTCTCCTGTAACTGCCAGAACAGCGCTTCCTAGCATTAGATTGGATTCATATTCTTACACAATTAAGGCTAAAAATCAGAAAACGGATATAGAAGAAATCCTTGCTTCGGGGCTTAGCGTTAATCAGCTTAGTGACCAAAGATTTACAATAAAACGAGCCAGATGGATTTTTTCTGTACTTGCTTATCTTATTGTAGAAGACGAAACTTCTGGAGAACAGACTGTATCTGATGAACCGGTTTTTGAAGGTAATAGTTCGGAAATTGATCTTGAAAATAAGACTACTGCGGTTGTAAATATGTCTTTAAAGGCAACAACAACAGGAACAGGAACCGTTGTAATTCCTGTTTCTTATACTTCAAAAGGTGTAAAAAGAGTTACTTGTGGACTTTACAATTCTCCAACCGATGGTGAACTTTTAGAAGGAAAAACAATTCAAACTTGGACTACAGAAAACGGAATAGAACAAAATCAAGACGGAACATATTCTGTTTTGTTTACAGATGAAGAAGTTCCAAGCGGAAAAACAATTTATGCACGTTTTATTCTTTATGATGAAAATAATGTTCCTGTTGGTTATTACACCGAAGCCGTTTATGTTGTAAAAGATGAAGTTAGTAAACCGATTGTTTATATAAAAGATGAAAACGGTGACTATCAAACTGATGAAGAGGGAAATTTTGTTCAGAATACAGAAGCAGAATCTGTAGAAGTTGAAACAAACTTATTTCCTGCAACAATTTCTGCTGAAAAAGACAAAAAGTTTTATGCAGAAACTACGGTTACAGACGAAAATGGAACTGAACGCACTATTGTTTATGAATTGTATGACGAAGATGACGATGGTGTTTATGATACAGTACTTCCTCCTGGTGACTATACAATTAAAGTTTCCGAAAAAAATGAAACTGTTGAACAGGCAGAAGTTGTAAGAAATGAAGATGACGACGATAATGTTCCTCTTAATGTAAATACTCAGGGTGGAAAATCTATAATTACAAAACTTGCTGCTGTAAAAGTTTCCAGCCCATACGATGAAACAGAATATTACGATTTTGTTGGAAATACAATCAATTTAAGAGCAATTTCTAATTCAAATAAAGAAATTCCTCTTCCAAATCCAGATATTACTATTCAATGGTTTGTTTCTGATTCTAAAGATGGAGATTTTGTCCTTATCAAAGATGAAAGTGATTCAGAAAATTATTCACTTCCAGCTTTAAAAGTTAATGGAAACTTTACTGGAAAATATATTAAGGCAAAATTCACTCAGAATTACAATAAGAAAACTATAACAAAAGAAACTCGAACAGTTCATATAAGAAAAGGAAAACTTGATGTTACAACTTATGAACTTTATAAAGACGGCACAGAAGCTGTAGAAACAACAATTAAAATGCTTGTGGGCCAAAAACTCGATTCTTCTGAATTTACAGTTACAAATCTTAAAGATGAATATGGAAACGAAATTGAATCTGTAGAGATTTCTTTTGGTTTGGATGAAGACAAGGAAATGACAGCTTCAAAAACAGTTACTTTAACAATTACAGTGCCAGGTTACGAACCTATTGAAAAGACAATTTTTGTAGAAGTTCAGGCTGTGGTTTCAAATATTGTTGTAACTATCAGCGGTGATATTCAAATTCAAAAAACGGTATCCGAAAGTACTGTAAATTTTGCTGCTTCTGCAGGTTTTGAAGATTACACTTGGACAATAGATGGAATGCCAGTAGCACAGGTAGAAGGCGCTGTAGTTAATGAAGATGATTCAAAACTGCTTAATGTAAATACTGCAAATTGGATTGTCGGTGAGTATAAAGTTGGACTTACTGCAAAGAAAAATGGACTTATTTATAGTTCAACTGCAACTATAAGTGTAACGGAATAAGGAGAAGAAGCGTATGAAAAGAAAAATAATAGAACGACTGCTTGCTTGTCTTATTATTGGTACTGCTGTTTTTACATTCTCCTGTAAAGGTGTTTCTAATTCTGTAAATGATGAAATAAAGGATAAAACTGATGAGCAGAATAAAGCGGTTTTAAGACTGTCTGCTTCTACAAAAAATGCCAGAACAGCACTTCCTTCTATAAATGTTGAAGATTTTACAGAATTTGCGCTTTATGGAGTTAAGATTTCTGGGGATTCAGCAGCTTTGCAATATGATGAACTTGGAAAATGGAATGATTCATCAAAAATGCAAAATGCTAGTATAGAAAGCTCCTTAGGAAAATGGAATTTTAAATTAAGTGCAAAAAAAAGGTGGGGCAGAGTATGAAAAAACACTTGAAGATGTTGATATTCATTCTGGCGAAAACACTCTTGAATTTGAACTTGAATTAAAAGCTACCGGTTCAGAAGGAAGTGGAACTGTAAAAATTGATGTTTCTTTTGCAAAAGGTTTTTCTCCATTATTATACGGCTAATCTTACTCCTGTAGATACTGATGAAGTGTTGAATACAAAAACAGGTCATGTTGAAGAAGTAGCTGATTCTGTTTCTGGTTCAATTTTAAAGCTTTCTTTTGAAGATGTTCCGGCTGGAAGTTCAAAAATTGAACTTTCATTTTACGAAGATTCAGAAAAACAGTTTTTGATTGGTTCTGCTGCAGAATATGCACATGTTATTTCGGGACTAACAAGTTATTCTTTGCTTCCGCTTGGTTCGTTAGATCAAGTTTATTCAATTAAATATTTCAAAGAACAAACTGAAATTCAAGGTTTTGATGCTGTAAATTATACTCGACGAAATCCGCTTAATTTGCCAGATGCAAGTGCGGTTCAACCAATGTATCCGGCTTATTATTTCTGCGGTTGGTACGAAAATCCTTTGTTGGATGGTTCCTCAGTTCAAAAATATTGCAAAATATACAGTTGGAAATAAAGAATATTTTGGAAAATTTGTTGAGAAAAAATCCTATGCTCCAATTAAGCAGGTTCTTGTTCAGGGAACTAGAAAAACTGGCAGCACACTGAGCGCAATTCCATATATTACAGATTCTGAAAATCCAACCGAAAATGATAAATTTGCTGGCGAAATAGAATCTTTCCAGTGGTATAGAGGTGAATCTTCTGAAGATGGCCAGATTGAATGGACTCCAATTTCTTTGCAAACTGGCGAAACTTATAAACTTACTCCAGCTGATGTTGGAAAAAATATAAAAGTTGAACTTAAACAGAAATTTACTGCCCAACTTGACGAAGAAAAAGGAATTTATGTTATTAATCAAACTGGAGAAAGTGTTTCTTCAAATCAGACTGCTGCCAGCGGTTTAGTTCAAAAAGGTTCGTTAAATCAAGAAACTTTGACAGATCTTTTTAGTAATGAAGATTTTGAACTTACATATAACAATAATAATCCTGTTTTGATTGGTTCATTGCTTGATGAAGATAAGATTTCTGCTAGTTCAAACACTCTTACAATAGAAGACGAAAATAACAATCCTGTAGCAATCTCTTTTGCATTTAATTTGGAACAGAAAACTCCAGAAAACGGTTCAAATTATGTGCCTTTTGTTGTAAAAGCAGACGGTTATAGCGATGTTCCTGTTTCTGCGGTTCAAAAACTTCTTTTTGTTTATGTAAAGGCAAATGTTTTAAGTTAAGAAATTATTCAATCTTTGTTAAGTACAACTGTAAATAGAATTCCAAAAGGAAAGCTTGCTTTTGCTCAATTAAATAATGCTCTTGAATATTCTGTAAATAACGGTGCAACCTGGAACGAAATTATTACAAACGATTTTGCAAAACCTGAAAAACTACTTGTTCGTATAAAAGAAATTGCAGGTACTCAAGATAATAATTCAAAACCAGTTGGATTTATTGCATGTTCAGAACCTTCTGATGTTCCAATTGCCGATGCAAATATTGGTACTCTTGTAGTTGTAACCGATGCCGAAATTTGCGTAACAACACCAGAAAATGGAACTTTAAGTTTTGGAAATACCGTTACTGCAATTCCTGTTTATTCAGAAAATGCACATGTTTATAATAGTGTTAGTGATGGGGAACTTTCTTATAAATGGTTCTATGAATTGGATGCAGAAGCAGATGAATGGCAACAAATAGCAGGAGCCAATTCTGCGTCATATATAATAGAAGAAACTGCTTCAATTGCTAAAAAACTAAAGGTAGAAATTACTCAGTCACATCCAAACGGATTTACTTATACAGGCGACGGAACTTCTGTTGGTAATGTAGTAAAAGGAAGTCTTAGTGCAGAATTTACCACTTTGAATTATACAGATGCTGTAGTTGTTGTAGGTGGAACTCTATCAGCAGAAAAGATTTCTTCTACAATTTATACAAATCAAGCGGGAACTCAAGTAACGCCTGTTCTGGAATTTACAAATTCTGTTGTGCCTGAAGGTGCTTGTTCGGTAAATGCAAAAGCAAATCTTGCCGGTTATAACGATTTACCACTTACTGTAGTTTTAGCATCGGTAAAAGCTCCGGCTCCTACATCAAGTTGTTTTGAATCTTTTTTGAGTGGCGAAATTTCTTTTATTCCAAAAAATTACATTCGTTTTACACAAGAAGCGGTTTCAAATCATTTGTTGTATTCAACGGACGGTATTAATTTTACTGCTGTTCAGGCAAATCAGGAAATTCAAATAACAAATTCACTTTATTTAAAAACTGGCGCTTATACAGGTGCTGCTGGTCCAGTTTCTACTTCGGATGTTTCAGAAAATCTATTCAGTTCATTGTCTGATTATCTGGGACTTTGTTTAATTAAGGCTGGCGGACCAAATTTAATAACTTTTGAAAGTGAGAAAATAACGCTTACATATTTAAATAATGTTATTACAGCTACAGTTCCTTCTGGAATCACAATTACAAAGTGGGAAATTGCAGGTGAAAGTCTAAGTGATTTTGCAACTGTTTCTGCAGACAAAACAACGTTAACTTTTGCAAGCAATGCTGTTGAAGGAACTTATAACGTAACAATTTGGGCGTTCAGAAATGGAAATATCATTTCTACAACGTGTATCGTTACTCTTGAAGATTCGGGTAACTAAGATGGGGGCTAGATATGAAAATAAATAGATTTTTATTTGCAGTAGTTTTTACATTTTCCATTTTATTGTTTTCATGCCGTTTTAATGATTCAAATAATTCGGAACCAAACAAAGAGTCTACTCCAACAATAAAGCTTTCTGTTAATCAAGATCAAAGCCGAACAGCCTGGCCTGCAATGAATGTAAACATAATTACAACTTATTCTTTGACAGGAACATTGCTTAATGCCAGCGATCAAACAGTAACTTCAATTTCAAAAACATGGAATTCTACAGGCACATCTCCTGCTTATGAACTTATGACTGCCGATGAACTTGTTGTTTCTTTAGGAACCTGGAGCTTTACACTTTTAGCGTATGTAAAAGAAGGAGACATTACTCTTGCAAGTTACAGTGGAACAACAGAAATTGAAATTTCTGGCGGGCAGAATAGTCTTTCTTTTAATTTAAAGTTGCAGCAGGTTGATGTTTCTTCCGGAGCTGGAAGCGGAAACTTGACAATTAAGCTGAATTTTGGAGCTGCAAATGTAGCAAAAAAAATTAAAGCGCATCTTTTTACCGAAAACGAAAATGAACGTACATTGGTTGCTGGTTCTACAAAAGTTCTTCAAACAGCAGATGCAAATTCTGATGGTTTTATAGATGTAACAACACCTTCTGTACCATATATTTATTCAGTTCCGGATTTGCCAGCTGGTTCTTACATTGCTCAGTTTGAATTTTATGGCGATGAACAGATGGAAGTTCTTTTGGGTTCATACGTGGAAGCTGTAAATATAAACTTACTTGGAGCAGTTTCTACAATTACTCTTAATAAGCTGGATAGTTCTTATGCTATTTCTTATTACGAATATATTTTGGGACAAACTTCAAATTCACCGGTTGCAATTTCTTCTAATGTAACAAATTCAAATCCAGTTTCTTATACACGACATTCAGAATTTAATTTTGAAGTTCCTGTAAAAGCTGGTTATACGTTCTGGAAATGGATTCAAATAGGGCAGAATGATACAGCTATAGCCATTACTTCTCCTGCTGTTAATGGAATTGCAAAAAAGAGTATAGGAAATCGTTATTATTGTGCAATTTTTATTCCGGAAGAAGATGCGGCTCAAATTGACAGTGTTGCATTTACGGGAACTGCTAAAGTTGGACATACACTTACTGCAACTGCAAAAGTAGGGGATTCTGATTTTGAAGGAACTGTAGAAAAAATTGTTTGGAGCGCTGTTGATGCGGAATCTGGTGAAGAGACTGTAATAAAAACTGTAACAGAAAATTGTGAAAGCTCAGATTCTTACATAGTTGAGCCGGTTTTTGCAGAAAAAACAATTAAGGTTCAGTTTGTTCAAAAATATCACATTCAAAAAACTGGAAATTCAATTACTTCGGTTGCTTCAACAGAAGGTTAGCTGGATTATGCAGTACAAGGAACAACTCAAACTCCAATTGCAAAAAGAACTTTGAATGTTGCAGATGTAACTGAAAATTACACTCCAACAACTGTAATCGGGCAGCCAATTACAAATAATTTTGTAATAAGCGGCGGAATTGTAAAAGATGCAAATACAGCTTCTTGGGAATATGAAGAAGATGATGTAACGGTAACTTATGTTGGAAATGATGTTGCTCCAATTGCTTCTGGAACTGTAAGTTATTCAATAAAATTTGCAGTTGCAGGTTACGATGACCTTACTGTTAATAAATCTGCATTTGTAAATGTAAAAGCTGAACCGCCTGTTGTTACTGGTGCTCTTGTTTCAAATCCTGCTAGAATCACTTATGGAAAAATTGCATTTGCATTACGCGGCAAAACTTGTATGAAGGTGCAAGAACAACCGAATGGGAATACAGTACAGACAATGGTTCTAACTGGGCCGATGTAGTTTTAACGGGCGAAAGTGCTGAATTTACAAAACCTGAAACTCTCCATGTAAGAACAAAAGTTATTGGTACTGCGGAACAGGCTGGTTACGTTGCTGCTTCTGAAAAAGTTGCCGTTAGTATTGTTGATTCTGCAAATATTGGTACAAAAGTTGTAATCGGTTCGGTAACAGTTGTAAGTAATGGAACCGACGGAGCTGTAGAAATGGGCGATACTCTTACAGCAACGGCAGTTAGTGCAATTCAAGGGCAGGCAATTAAAATTGGTGAAAATATAGGAACAATTACCTGGGGTTGGAAGGCTGATGAAGATGAACTTTTTAGCCAGGCTGATACAACCTCTCTTACAAGTACATATTCACTTGTAAGTGTTGCTGACTGTTACGACAAAGAAATTACAGTAGAAGCTCATTATCAATATCTTGCAGCTGGCGAAACTGATTTGATTTATGGCAGTAAAAATATTATAAAAACTGCTTCTGCTGGAACTGTAGGAGAAGGTGATCTTACAGATAATGATTTTACACTTTCGTACAACGGCGGAAATACAGTTTTGCAGGGAACAACACTTTCTGCTTTTGCTTTAAGCTATATAAGTGGAAACATGACAAATAAATTGAATGCAGAAATTATCACGGGAACTTCTGGAGTTGCATTTACTTTTGCTCAGGAAAAAGCACCTGGAAGTACCGGAACAATTACAGTTTCTGCAAAGGTAAAAGGATATAAAGCAAAATCATTTACGGTTCCAATCAGTATTAAAAAGGCTACTCCTGTTGTAACGGGTGAAAATATAAGGATTTTAAAAGAAGCCGCTTATGTTCCTGTAGTAAAAGTTAGTTTTGTAGAAGATACATATACACTTTCTGAGTTGGAATTCTGTTATGAAAATGAATACAACGCAGATTCTGTAGAAGATTCTGACTGGCAGAATATTCCTGATGACGCATTCTTGAATAAAAATGGACAGTCTTTTACGGCGGCTGCAAATGAAAAACTTTACATTCGCTTTAAACAAATTGCAGCAACGGAAACAACTGGTATTACTTATGCATCTTACGTTGCTGAAATAACAGTTACATCTGCATATATTGGTATTCGTAGTATGTCTGTAGTTTCTATTCAAGTTGAAACAAATTCTCAAATAGAACTTACTCTTGACGAATACACACTATCTGCTTCTGGCTTTAAGGACGGGGCAACCTGTACTTGGTATATAGATGATGTTCAAGTTGATGAAACATCCAGCTCATTTATTTTACCTTCAACTGTAACATCGGTAAATGGAAATTACGCAATTCGTGTTGAAAGCGTAAATGATTTTGAGGAAATAATTTCTGTAACAGCAGTCGTTACAGTTTCTAATAACTAAGGAGATGCACTATGAAAAAATTGAATGAATTCTTTTTTGTATTGATTTCAATCTGTACGTTGTTTTTCGTTGCTTGCCGCAATGATTTGTCGAACAATTCTTCTGAAGGCGATAACTTAAGTAGTAACACCGCTTACATCCGCGTTTCAATTGACGAGGCTGTAAGCGAAATGGTTACACGTTCAGTTCTTCCAACTTTTGAATCAGATTATATTGGTTTTAAAAAGTTTGATTTTACTGAACAAAAAATGGAGAGTCTTCACCAAATATTAACCTTTCCTGGACAACGGATGAAACTAACTCTGCTTATACTAAGGCAACGACTGCAATAATTCCACTTCCTCTTGTAACTGCTGATAGTACAGAAAATTATACAGAAACCTGGACATTTGTTCTTACTGGTTATTTTGGCGGAACAACAACAGATGATGCAACGGTTTATTCTGCAACTGTAGAAAAAAATGATATTACGGTTGGCTCTTCAAATACTGTCGCTTTCTCTCTAAAACGAACATCAGCTTTTGATTATACAACTCCAACAGGACAGGAAACTAGAAAAGGTAATATTTCGTTTGTATTAAACTTTACAGATGCAAATCCTTCAACTGTACAAAAAGTAAAGGCCACTCTTACAAAGGTTGGCGATTCGGGAACTCCTACAGTTACAACTTTCACAGTTTCATCAAATGCCGCTACAATTGCCTTTAATAATATTGATATTGGTGCCTATGTTCTTGAAATGGAATTCTATTCAGATTCAGCTTGTACTATCAAAGTTGGAACCTTAAAGGAATATCCTTATGTTATTATGGGACTTACAAGTAAATTATACGGAACTTCAAATCAGATAAATGTAAACGCAACTTATACCATTACTTATATGAAGGGAACAGAAACTTTCACAGGATTTGCAAACGGTTATACTGCTCCAAGCCAGTTCTCTCGTATTACTAGTGTTCAGGCACTTCCTGTTTCAAATAATCTTGCTTCTTCAGTTACAGATACCGAAACCTTCCTTGGCTGGTATAAAGATGCTGCATTTACTGATGGTCCTATTACAAGTATTGCAACAAATACAATTGTTCAGAATCTTACTTTGTACGGAAAATTCATAAGCATAAACGAAGTGCCAACAGCACAAGGTGTAACTTTCAAATACGATAGCGCAGATTCTCCTTCTGAGTCTACCTTCAAAGTTGGTCATACTCTTACTGCAACTCCTTACTTTACAAATAATTCTACTCAAACTTCATTCCTTGGTACAATTTCATCCTGGAAGTGGTACTATGGAGAAGGTGAATCTTGGACAGCAATTGCTGATTCAGAAGTTACTAATACCGATACATCTCCTGCATTAGACACTACTCCTGCAACTTCAAGCATTAAGTTACGACCAGCTTATGCCGGAAAGAAGATTAAAGTTGAACTTGTTCAAAAATATACTATTACAGATACTGACTCAAATGGTGGTTGGGAAATTGCAGAAAATATTTCTGATGGAACAGCTGTTGCAGGAAAAACAAAATCCACAACAACTCCTGCTGATAATTCAGTTGCCCTTGGAACCTTAAATGTAAACGATATTGCTGTAAAATATACTACGACAACCGTAATTGGACAGTCTATTACAAATAATTTTGCAATTGATACAGGTTCTGCAAAAGATGCCAATACAACTTCCTGGACATATCCAACATCTGATATAACTGTAACTTATGTTGGAACAGAAGATGTGGCTCCAAATTCTTCAGCAACTGGAAATTATCAAATTAAATTCTCACGTGCAGGCTATAATGATGAAACAGTTTCTAAATCTGCTTTTGTAAATGTAAAGGCAGAAGCTCCTGATGTTTCTGGTGCTCTTGTTAATGATCCAACCCGCATTGAATATGGTAAGATTGCATTTGCAATAACTGGAAAGACTTTGACTTACAGAACTACAGAATGGGAATACAGTACGAATGGTGGTACTTCATGGACAGCTGTAACTACAAGTGGTACAAGTGCAGAAATAACAAAGCCTTCGCAACTCCATGTACGAACAAAAGTTATCGGTACAGAAAACTCTGAAGGTTATGTTGCTCCTTCTGAAAAAGTTGCTGTTTCTATTGATGATGATTCAAACGTTGGTACCAAGGTTGTTATTGGTTCGGTAACGGTTGGGCATAATTCTGATGCTTCCACTCCTGCAATGGGTGATACTCTTACAGCAAATGCAGTTAGTGCAATAGAAGGTCAGGGAATCAAGATTGGAGTAGGAATTGGTACTATTACCTGGGTATGGAAAGCTGATGGCACAGCTATACATACTGAGGAAAATACAACTTCTATTACAAGTACATATCAGCTTGCAAATGTAGGAACCTGTTATAATAAAGCAATTACTGTTGAAGCTCAATACCATTACCTTGCTGCCGGTGAAGCAAGCCTTATTGCAGGTGAAAAGAACATTACAAAGGATAAGGGAGCTGGTACTGTAGGTAAGGGTAATCTTACAAATAACAGCTATACGTTAAGTTATTTTGGAGGTCACCCAAGTCCTGTTGGCCAGAGCTTAGCCTCAAACAAATTATCATTTGTAAGCGGAACAATGACCAACAAACTTAATAATGTAGTTCTCAGCAGCATGTCTGGTGCTACTTTCTCCTTTGCGGACGGTGCTGTAGTTCCAGAGGTGACTGGTAACGTAGATGTTACAGCCCATATAACTGGTTATAAGGACATAACATTCTCTGTACAAATTATTGCAATGCCTGTAGCTCCAAATCCTAGTCAGACTGCTGGAAATACAAATCCATTAATCAGTCGTGATGTTACAAAGATTCCTCATGGTGCAATTTTGTTTGTAAATGGCGGAGATGGTATTCAGCTCAGTGATATAGAATATTGTTATGCAGAAGATCTTCAATCAGGATCAGATACAGCGATAGATGAAACTCCTGCAGAAAATTATCATCCTATTCCAGTAAACCAGCCATTATTCAATAAGGGTAATACATATTTTGGTAATAAGACATCAATCTATATCCGCTATAAAGCAACAGAGTATAAGCAGGCTTCGTTACCGACTCGAATCGATCTTTATAGTGATGAATCAGCAGATTATGTAAACATCGGTACCCGCAAAACAACAATTACAATTTCCGTAGCAGCAGAATCAACAATTCAGCTTTCTGCAAGTGGAACTACACTCACTGCAAGTGGTATGAAGTCTGGAGCTTCTTGTACCTGGTTTGTAGACGACGTTCAAGTTGAAGGTGCTACAGGTTCTAGTTATACATTGAATAGAACTCTTACCGGAGTATATGCAGTTCGTGTAGAAAGTATAAACGATCAGGGTGAAAAGATTTCTGCTACAGCAACAGTTACTGTTCAGTAAGGAGCGTAATTTATGGTAAAAAAACGATATGCAGGTTTACTTGCATTGAGTACAGCCATTTTTCTGATATTCTCTTCCTGCTCTAATATTTTGGGCAGTGGAGGGAAGTCCGAAAATCCAGAAACGGGGCCAGTACTTGATAAAAATATTGCCTATATAAGCGTTAATATTGCTGATGCCTCAAATGAACTTATTTCACGAACGGTAATGCCGTCCTTTGGAACAGATTTATCTGGTTTTAAGAAGTTTGAGTTAACTGGAAGCTTAAATGACTCAAGCAACGCGGGCAGTGCAAGTGTAAATATGTCCTGGCAAACTTATACCGACAGTCAAGATGAAGTGCATACGGCAATTAGTCAGGCGCAAGGTGCTACTGTTCCGCTTCCTCTTGTTTCAACTGATGATCCAGATAGTTTTACAGAATCCTGGACTTTTACGCTTATTGGTTATTTCGGCGGAGATTCTGATGAAAATGCAACTGTTTATAAAGCAGAAGTGACTTCCAATACAATTACCGTTGGAGAATCAGCTCAGCTTTCATTCAGCTTAAAACGAATTTCTTCATACAACTTTTCATCATCTGATACAGGAACAATCAATTTTCCACTTACTTTTGCAAACGGAAATACTGTAGCAAAGGTTAAAGCTGAATTGTATGCTATAACAGAATCTGGAGCAAGAGAACAAACTTATACTTATTCAATTTCTTATAAAAATGGAAGTTCTGATTTTACTGCCTGGGGTACGAATGCTGACAGTACAACTTTTGTTCCACCATCAACATTCTCTCGTCATAATGCCGTAACACTTCCAAAAGTCGAAAACCTGGATTCAGAATTTGCTGCAACAAATCTTTTCCTTGGCTGGTATAATAATTCAGAGTTTACTGGTGAGCCTGTTACAAATATTCAGCCTAATACAACTGTACAAAATCTTACTTTGTATGGAAAATTTGTAAATGTAAACGAAATGCCAACTGTTCAGGGAGTTACTTTCAAATATGATGAAAGTGAAGAAGCGACAACTTCTAATCTTAAAGTTGGACATAAGCTTACTGCAACTCCATACTATCTTTCAGATTTGGAAAATGAGGCAAGCAAAACTACATTCCTTGGAACAATTTCACAATGGAAGTGGTATTACGGAAGTAACGGCAACTGGACTCAAATTACAACTGGAATTGAAACTTCTGAAGGAGGTGATGTTACAGATTCTACTCCTGCTTCTTCTTACATCTGGCTTAAACCTGAATATGCAGAAAAACAGATTAAAGTAGAAGTTGTTCAAAAATATACAATTGAATATGCGGAATCAACCGGCATCTATACAATAAGCGACAATATTGTTTCAGAATCTGTTGTGGAAGGAAAAACAAAATCAACTTCAACAGATAATGTTGCCAAGGGAAGTCTTTCAATCAGCGAAGGATTTAAAGTTTATTACAATGGTGGAACAGAAATTGTTCGTGCGACAAGTGCTCTTTCTGCAAGTAATATTACTGTAACAACTTCGCCATCTGATGTTATTACAAAAGTTCATGATTCAAACGATTCAAATCATACAAGTGCATGGACTCTTTCATCTCTTGGAATTACTCCGGAAATTACATTTGCTTCTGGAACATCCTCTAATGCTCCTTCTTCTGCTGCTTATTACAATGCTGTTTTGAGAGCCAGCGGATATGAAGACCTGGATTTGACCGGAACAAATGGTGTTTTCATAAAGGTAAAATATGCGGCACCAACTTCTGATCAGGCAAAGAGTATTTTGTGGAAAAAAGGTGACTTTACTGGAGTTGACACCGCAGCTCAGCTTGATTGTATTGATAAAGGTAAAGTAGCATTTAAAACTGACAAAGTTACCGTTGATGACACAACCGACGGAACAGATGTAACTGTTTACCACGGAAATAAGCAAACTTTACCGGGGCATTCAACATCTCAGGAAACAGCTGCCGCAGAAAACAGCTCTTGTCAGATGGCAGTTTCTGGTTCTCTGACAATCGGCTTTAAGAATAATGGGCACACTGCATCTGACAATGAACCCAATGGAAACAATGTCGGCTATATTGCAGATTCCGACTCTACATCTTTGAGCACGAATGATCTTAGTGATTACATTGGTATCCGCGAAATTATAAAATCTGCAAGAATAGTTGAACAGAGCTGGACAACTGGTTCACAGATTAATGTAAAGGCCTATGATTCTACGAGCGATGGCCAGGAAGTAAGTCAGTATTCAGATATAAACTGGACCTGGCATTTTGGTTTATCAAATGTACCTGCTACAGGTGCATTTACAGGCGCATCAACTACTCATAGAGTTACTCAGGCTAATTATAATGCAGGAAGCGGTTCATTAAGTGTTACTGGCGTGCGAAATTATCCAATTATTGGAAACAGAACAATTACACTTTCTTCAACACAAATTCCGCTTGGTACAATGACATCTCCATCAATCAGTTACATCGGTGCTTCTAAACTGGAAGGCGATACTGTTACTACAGTAGAATTGAGTCTTGGTGCAAGCTTTACAACAACGGATTCTATTAGCTACGATGGAAATACAATAAATTGTACCATTTCAAATTCCGATATTTCAACAGTTACTGCAACTGGAACTTCGGGAAGTGTAAGTGTTACAGTTCACGCTTCTGGTTATAACGATGCTACAGTTACCGTTGGTTCAATTCCAATAAGGCAATCTGCTCCATCCGTTAGTGCTGAATCAAACGCATTAAGTACCGAAACTGGTTCAATCGGAATTGGTTATGTAGAATTTGCTTCTCTTATAGATAATATTTCTTATGAGTATGCACGGGTTTCTGCTGAAACTTTGAATGGGTTCTACGGTAGTTTGCTTGCATCTAATTTGAACAAAGTTTATGGCTTAAATCCAGATTCAAGCTTTACTTCTGGAATCGACGCTTCATTTACAAGTGCAGGTGAAACAAGCTGGCATTCGGCAGTTAATCATGAAGAATTTACAAAGCCTGGTACAGTTCTTTCTATCCGCAAAAAGATGAAAGGAAAAATTAATGGTGCAGATGCATATTACGATTCTGGTACAAACGAATGGCGTGTAAACGGAAGTACAACTGATGTTTACATTGCAGACACTTTTGCTACAAACGGACTTTCGTGTTCTCTAAAAGTAAGAAATGATTCTGGCGAGCTTGAAGAAGCAGATGTTAATGTAACCGATATTCAAGATGCTTCAGCTGCTGTACATGTTCCTTATTCAACAGAAAATGACGGAACTCGCGGTGTTAGCGGCTTTAATGTAACTGTAAGTATAGCTGATATGGCACTCAGTTCAAGTAAATCAGGTGGTGTCGTAACAATTTCTGCTTCAAACGGATATTCTGTTACGGTCTGGCGAATTGATGGAATGTCAGTTTCAAAATTCATGCAGACAGAAGGTATGTCTACATGCGTTTCTGCTACAACTGGTACAAATGCAACTTTAGTGTTTACGTTAAGCGCGATGAATGAAGGAACCTATCAGATTACAGCATACGGAACAGATTCAAACGGAATTGAATATTCTGCAAATGCAAGTATGGTTGTAAGTAAGTAGGGGGGCAGAATTATGAGACTAAAAATGAACAAACATAATTTTTTACAGACAAGTTTACTGGCAGGTTTTGCATTTGTTCTTATGACTTTTGCATCCTGTTCTGGAATTGTTTCTGGCTTTTATGAAAATAATTCTACAGATGGAATGGGCTCAATTTCTATCTGCCTCGGCGAAAATGCACGAACAGCTTATCCAATTTTGGGTACAGATTTTAGTGGCTGGAAATGGACTTTAAAATATAGAGCTAGCGATGCACAAGCCAACGCTCCGTGGATAACCTTAAAAGAATGGGCTGCGGGTACTGTTTCTGCTGCCAGTGGTCTGAATTCTCCAATAGGTGTGCCTTCTGGTATCTGGACTTTTTATCTAAGTGGTGAACGAATTGTAGGTGAAGGTTCAGAGGCTCAGACGGTAACAACTTATTCTGCACTTGGTAAATATAATGATTCTACAAGTATTAATATTGCAGAAGCCGAAGCTACTGTTTCTGTAAATTTCAATCTGGTGCTTACTCAGCTTGATACAGAAGTTGAAGGAAATGGAAGTCTTTCAATTACCGTAAATTATACTTCTTCTAAGGTTGCAACTGTAAAAGGTGGATTGTTTTCTGTTCCAAGTTTTGAAAATGACGAGGCTGCTCTTGTTGCCGTAACTGGTTATGCTCTTGAAAATCTTACAATTTCAGGAAGTTCAGTTACTTACTCAAAATCAGAAGTGCCAGCTGGAAAATACATTGCAGGCTTCTGGTTTTATGATTCTGCTGGAAACAAATTGAATAAAAATCCTGTAGAGGAATATGTTCATATTGTAAATGGTGGCAATTCACAATCTACAGTTACAGTTTCCAGTCTGGATGATGTTTATACAATTACTTTTGTGCCGGCACCATCAGGAACAGTACCTGCAAGTTTTACTCGTAGTTCAGATACAATAAAACTTCCGGCTTCAACTGCAATCGATTCTTTGCTAGCTCTTGATAATTCACAAACTCTTTTCTGCGGCTGGTATGAAAACTCTTCGTTTACCGGAAATCCTGTAACAACAATTCCAGCCGGTACTCGAGGCAATAAAGTTTTCTATGGAAAATATATCAATGAAAAAGAGGCTCAAAACTTACCTGATACTCTGACTCTTTCATATAAGGATAATGGAATTCCAGCCGATTCAAATAATTCTAAAAAAGCCTATGTTGGAAATACTATCGAAATTTCTTCTGCAAGTTCTATTGTGCCGACTTGTACTTACCAGTGGTTCGCCGATACAGCAGAAAACATAGAAGCTTCTTCAAATGCAATTTCTGGTGCTACTCAGGCTTCTTACAAACTCGTAAATGCAAATGTAGGAAATGCCATTAAGCTGAAGGTTTCAAAAACTTATTCTGTATCAAATCATGAAGAGTCTGGAACTTTGTTATATCATGTGGTTACTTCAGGAACTGATACTCGTAGTGCAGTATTGAGAACTTGTGATTCAAGTGGAGCTTCTACAACAACAGCTGCCGTAGTAGAAAGGGCAGTGCTTGATTTGCAGAATGTTACTATTCAGTACAGCGGAAAAGTTGTTATTGGTAACAAGCCTCAAAAATCCAATTTGATTCTTTCTGGAGCCTTAAATGATATTTATGGTAATTCAATTTCCAGCGGAAATCTTACCGGAGATTTTTCAGATTATTCAGCTCTCTCAGCTTCAAAATCTTTGGGCGTTGTAATTACTGTAGAAGGTTATAATGTAACAAATAATTCTAAAGACGTATTTGTTACTGTTCAATATGCGGCTCCAAGTGGTGCAAGTTTAAGGACTATTGATGTTGTTGCAGATACTGCTCATGGTGAATCAAACCTTGGTGAAGGAAAAATTGCATTTACTTATGCAACAACCCTTACTGGGCTCCAATATTCAACTAATGGTTCGGATTGGTTAGATGTAACTATTGCTCAGTTTGATAAACCAAATAATCTGTATGTTCGCTATAATTCTACAGGAACTGCGGGACAAAACGGCTACATAATCGCTTCTAACTCTGTAACGGTTCCTATAACTATTGCAAACGTAGGTACAGAAACAACCTCTGGTGGTGGTACTCAAACTGTAACAGAAAATGTTCTTCTTCTTTCTGGTGGAGAAATTAACGACTTGTTTGTTGCCAACCGCTTTAATAATGCCAATTCTTTTGAATATACAACTTCAACGGCTCCTAATACTGCCATTACAATTTCTGATTCATCTTCGACAAAACAAGTAGTTGCATGGAAGAGTGGAAGAAAGATTTATGTTACTGCGAAGGATTATGATGATCAGATTCCTCTTCCATTCAATAGTTCTGGGTTATTCAAAGGAATGAACTTTAAAACAATTGATTTGAGCCATTTCTGTACAAAAGTTCCAGACAATCTACCAGAAACTATTCCAGAAGATTTTGAAGATTGGTACGATTTTTCAGAAATGTTCATGGACTGTTATAGCCTTGAAAGTATTGAATTTGCAGAAAATTTTGATACAAGAACCGTT
>JAILCM010000276.1 GCA_024680155.1 Treponema sp. | reverse complement strand
CCATCAAAAGTAAGGTCTGTAAGTGTGTCTACACAATATGCAAGAAGTTTAGCAACGTTAGTTCCAACTGGACTTTCACCAGATGGGAATGTTGGAGCTACAAAATCATTCTCGTCTGTATAATTGCCACGCAAAGTAAGTTTCTGCAAGTATGGTAATGTATTTGTAAGAGTTCCAGTTGTTGAAACAGAAGTCTTTGTAGCATTAATAGAAAGCTCCTGTATCTTAGAGGTATTCAAACTCTGAATATCTTCAATTGAATCAGGAACATAAAGGCTTTCAACATTTGAAGTATCAATACCGTTAAACAAATTAGTAACACCATCTGGAATTATAAGCTTTCCTGAACCACCAGCATAAGCATAAAGATTTGTACCGGCTTTATTCAAAATTACAGTGTCATTACTACCCAGCACAAATGTTTCGTTATTTTCATCAAGAATGAACTTTCTACCAGAACCGACAAACGCATTAGACTCAATATCTGAAACACTAGCTGGCAATTCTATTGTATAAAGATTTCCAAAGCCTTTTACAGCATCGCTGGCAATTTTTGTTGTTGTCGAAGGCATTTTTAATGTAAGAAGTTTTCCTTCTGTACCTTGAGTGCCATCCTTTTCATTAACAAGTCCGCTGAATTCTGTAATTCCAGCAAAGCCTGACAAATCAAGATTTACAAAGAAATCGCCGATAGAAACAAAATAATCACTTAATGCTTCGCTTATAAAACTTGGAACTGAAGAACCCCAGTCATTGTTTTCACCTGTAATTTTTACATTTACAATTCCTTTGACATTCTTCAAATCCTTGTTTACATCTGAAGTAAAATCATCATAAGCAGTTTCTTCACGAATTATATAATTCAATGTGTCGTTAACCACAAAAGAAGTTGAATAGCTTCCAGAATATTCCATACCATCTGAATAGCCATAACTTACATTTATATAAAGCTGATAAGTTCCCGCATTTGGAAGAGACTTAAGATAAATTGTCTGTGTCGCATTTGCAGGATTTAACAGTTTTGCATCTGGATCATGTGGATCGTAATTTTCATCATTAACATAAAGATAAATATTGGATGGCTTTTTATCATTCCAACTTTCAATAAGAGTATTATTCTGCATAAGATTAATATTCAAACTAATAAAGTCTTCAGAAGCCATTTCTGTACCATCAGCATGTTTCAAGCCAAAGGTAAGCGAAGGTTTTTGATTCAAATAAGCAGGATTTGAAACAGTATAATCAGCAAGAGTATCTTCCTGAACAGTAATTATAAGAGCACCGTTGTTGTAATTTTCTTTAGGAGCATTTACACTGCCGGTTACTGCTAAATTCTGTTTAGTTCTTTTATATTTAACTGTATTTCCATTGTTTATTTCAGATGTTTTAAATTCAAAGAAGTCTCCTTTACCCTCAACCGTTTCAAAATTAATAGTATAATTTTTATCACAAGCATAGTACAAATATTTGTTATCGGAACCTTGCTGTGTATACTCATATTTATTTACAAGATAGAGTTTGTCGCCAGCATATCTACCAATACCAAGACAAACATAAGCATTGTAAGCTTTAAGTGTACCATCACCATTTTTATAATTCGGGTCATCGGTAACTTGCTTTTTTATATTAAAGAATCCGTCGCCGGTTTCAACATTTGTACAATAGAAATTAAACTCTACAGATTCATCAGTTGTACCATCGGTATCATTATATTTTTGTGCAGTAAAGTAAATGTCGTAATTAGCAGGTTCAAATATATTAGAAATTTTAAGAGTTCCGGCCTGGTCCACTTCATAAGTAGATTTTTTCTGGTCCAAAACATAACCACTTCCTAATAATTTGGCAGCATCTGTGTTGCAATATTCTGTATACGGATTGTACTTTTCAGCTGTAAAAGAAAACATATCCGGTTCAAGCTTCTCTTGTATAAACTCAGCGTTTCCAACATCTTTAGAGAACAAATAAGTTGCTTCTACAGGATAAGGTTGCCAGATTGCAGTAATAATAAGACTTACAACATCATTAACAGTCTGTTCTTCACCATTAAATTCATATGTAAGAGTACCACAATCATCCATAGGAAGTTCGTCTAAAACAATTTCATCCGATTCCCCAGTCATTGTTTTATACTTTACATCCCAGCTTAATCCAAAACCACGGCGTTTAACAGAAGTAATTCCTGTAAATGGAGATTGTTCACCAACCTTATAGGTGTGATATTGTAAATTGTCAAAATAAGCTGCCCAACTATTTTCTTCGCTATTATCAAGCTCATGCTTTCCTTTTGAATCTTCTACTTCAATAGTTTCATATTCCTGAATGTCGATAAAATTGTCAGGATTTGTATCGCTGTCTCCACGAATATTAATTTCATAAGCAACTATTATATCCCATTTTGGGTATAACGTTAAATCTTTAGTATGCAAATAGGTTCCAAGAGCAATAATCTGAACTTCATAAGGATTGCCGTCAATATCATATAAAGTTGTAGTTGGGAGTTTTGATTCTTCACTTAAATTTGAATCTGTATACCAACCGCTAAAAATATATCTTTCATCAGTGTTTTTAACCGCATCCGCATTTAATATAACTGCTTCATACTGATTATGTCTGTCTGATAATTCTCTACGGTCTATTTCTTGTCCTTCTTCAAGCTGATATTTGATAAAATAATTCTGATTGTAATCGCTTGATTCAAGTGTTTTTGTTCCTGTTGTTTTGTAACCGTAAATGCTTACCGCATCCAAATAATTTCCAATTACATCAGGAAACTCTGGATCAGTATCATAAAGTTGTATTTTTAACCAATAAACGCCATTTGTTAATTCAGTTGCGTTATACAAAGCAGAAAAATATGACTCACCATCAATTTCTATTTCTTTAAGCGGGATTTCCGTCATGGCGTAACCGTAAACAGGATTATCAAGGTCATCAAGAGGATAAAGTCCCATTTTTACACTACCAACACGGTCTTTTGCAGGCCACTGGTAAGTAATAGAAAGGTTACCTTCATCTGAATAAGAAGCAGTAAAAGTAAGAGTTTTTGTTTTTCCAGCTTCCAAAGTCTGATTTAAAAGTTTTGCAGAAAGTGTAAGTCTTTCATATCCATTTAAATCGTATGTATAAATGTTCAAATAAAAATTATAATTTCCTGGGAAAAGTAAAAAAGAATCAGCCTTAAAATTTTCCATACAAGATTCGCCAGACCATGCAATTTGTCCAGAAGTTCCAGAATCTGTACTAGAAGTAAAAATATCTGGTGTATAAATTGAACCGTCGTCTTTTATTCCTTTTGCAATAAATTCAATTCTTACAATATCTTCGTCTTCTACTTTTAAAGGCTCGTAAGTTTCTGAAGCAGCAGCTCGAACATTCAGGTTATCAAAATTAATTACAGCAAATTTTGAATCGGTCGGTTCTCTTGTTTTTCCAGCGTTAGAAATATTCTTACATGAAGCCAACAAGAAAACAAAAAACAACAGAGTACAAAAAATGACTTTCTTCATAATTACCCCTCTTCTATAGTTTACCGGGTCAAGCCCGATAATGACTTTTTTACAAATTCTACAAAATCTTTGCCCCAGTAGTCGCACAAAAGAACGTAAGCAGGCTCTTTTATTGAACTATGAACGCAACTTTTCCACTGACGGATTGTATTTGCAAGATATGAACGACTCATAAGCCTTACATATTCCGTCTGTTCTAAAGTAAGAGCAAAATCTGTTTTTAAGGCGGCAAAAATTGTAGTAAAAACATTTGCCGTAGAACAGATTTGTTCCCATTTTTTTAGGTCGGTGATTTCTTTTTGCGAAGAAATGCCGTCCGTTTTGTAATAGCGGTAGACAGGAGTTTTGATTCCGCTGTATTTTTTTGCAAAATAGCTTATAAAAAAATACTGCAAAAAATCTTCTGCCATAACGCAGTTTGTAAATGGAATACAATCAAGGGCTTTCTGGTAAAGTTCACGCTGAATGAGCTTTGCCCACAAAAAACCGTTGTGATTTTTCTTACCAAGAAAACCTTCTATAATCTGGTTACCGGTAAGAATTCCATCATACACAAGAGTTGAAGCTTCTAAAGTGTTCCGGTCAACTATAGGTGTACCGTCTTCAGCTTTAGCAAAAATAACTTCCGCACCAGCATGAACAATGTCTGCCCCAGTTTGCTCTGCCTTATTAAACATTAAACTAAGGCTTTGCGGTAAAAGTTCATCGTCGCTATCCAGAATGCAGATGTATTTTCCTTCTGCACTATTAACAGCTGTTCTTCTAGCTTCTACTAAACCAAGGTTAGACCTGTGTTCAATATACTTTATATTTTTAAAGGATTTTGCAATTTTCTTGCAATTCCTTTTTTTTTCATCCCTGCCACGACTTGCATCATTTACAAGTACAATCTCATAATCCGTAAAATCCTGCGCGGCAACCGAATTTAACGCACGAGCCAATGTACTTTCTGTATTAAAAACTGGAATGCACACAGAAATTTTTGGTGCATTTTCCACTTTTTCCCTCCTGATTATTCCTCACTAATACTGTATGATGATGAATTATATTGTGTTGTAAATATAACATTTACATCTGTTACAGATAAAGATTCTGTTGCCAGATCTACAGTTACAACACGTTTTTTATAGTTTGGTATTGGAGTATCACCATCACAATATCCACCGTCATCTGCAATAACAAGTTTTTCAGGCTTTCTTGCAACAAATTTCTGTGCACCATAAAAATATTGCTCTTCAAGGTTAAGAGGTGCTTGTCCTGGCATTGGTAAGTTTGTAAAATGACTATAGTTTCCGTTCATTTTACTTGTATAATACATTTTGTCGCCTAAATCTGTGTACAGCCCAAGAATAATATTTCCATTATTCCATTCCATTGGTGTTAATGTATTATTATAAGCTGTACTAAATCTTATTACACCACCTGTACTTGTATAGTGTATAATATTAGTAGGATTAGTGTCGCCATTACTTTCATACTCACCATCATCATTTTTTGTAAACTCACCATCAAAAAAATCAACCTTACCGTATGCTTTTACAAGTGCATAAACGGTGCCTTTATCTTCAAACATATCGCTGAATTGAAGTTTTGAAGAATAAACATTTAAATTACTGTCAGAAAGTTCATATCCTTCTGGAACTTCTTTATAAGAGCTGTCTTCCTTTGTACATGAATAGAGAATAAGGTGCTCCCATGATTGTGGACTTGGTAAAATTTCTTCCATCACACCCATATGATCAGAATCTACCAAATCAAACCTAAGCTGATTTATTTGCTTTTTATTAGTGGACAGATAATATAAGTAAAAACTTGTTCTGTTGCCATCTATGTTTTTTCTTACAATAAAATCAGCATGAACATCTTTTACAACTGCGGAATAGTTATCTTTTGTGTACAAATTATACATTGTAAAAAAATAATGATTTTCAGAATCTTTCCAATAAATAAATGCGTCATCAAAATTAATGAAATAATAAAGAACAGTAACATCACCACCACTACCATATACTTCATTTTCTTTTGTATCTTTAACCAAATCAATTAAGTTTAGCGCATTCGGAGTTTCATGAAAAATGTTTTGTGCATAAGAAGGGGTTATAGCATTCAAAATGCCATCAGGACTAGAGTTTGGATTTCTGTAATAAATGCGGTAGCTTGAATTGCCAGGGTTACGTCCAAACCAGAATTTTGCAGTTTTACTATAAAGAGGAAGTGGAAATGCAAATGGTGTTATGGAAGTACTTGAATCCAAAGTCTCAAATACATCAAAACCTGCAATATAATTCGCATCTGAATCGTCAGATCCAGTTCTATTCCACAAAATATAAGGAGTATCCAATGGTGTTATTTCTTTTGCAGAATGCGAAAAATTATCCAGAATATCTTGTGTAATTACAAATTTATATTCTCCAGTTTCTTCATCCAGATTTATACAATCTTTATTGCAGGAATACCAGGAATCTGTAATGTAGCCCGGGTATACATTGATATTCTGACAAGAAAAGTAGCAAGGTTCTGTTTGATTTTTTTTATAAAAATAAAAACAACCACTATAAGAACCATTCGGAACATTTTTACTTTTAAATGTTGCTACACCATTTTTAAATTCTATAGTCTGATGCCACTCTTCAGATTCAGCTACATAAATACTATTGAGCCAAGCCCTTACATATTCATCTTCTGATTCATAAATATAAGGACATGATCCAAAATCATACTCCCATTCAATATAATCTAAATCTTCAACTTCAGAATAAAACTTTAAGTTAATACCACCCGGCACACCAACATCTAATTCTAATTGAGATTCCGGGTCACTATAAGCAGCTGCAAGAGTGTCAATTTTTTTAAGAATGATTTCTGGAATAGGTTCTACAATGCCTTCTTTAGAAAGCACAACCGGTACTGACCCAGCGTAAGAACATTTTTCTTTATCTATAAAATATAAGTAAACAGAAAGTTCCCATTTTTCCAGCTCTTCTGTTTCCGGAACATCAAAAGTAAACGAATAATTAAAACGGCCGTCAGAATCTTTTGTTACAGAACCGTTTGAAATTGGTTCAGTATCAGGGGCGTCAAATTTTTTAGCTTCAATATAAAATTTTGGTTTGCCTGCATTGTATTTTTGGAAAGAAGATGTTGCAGAACGAGCATCTACAGTTAAATCACCTTCTGCCTGATTTAATGATTCTGCAAATTCTTGTGGAAAAGCACCAGCTAA
>JAILCM010000273.1 GCA_024680155.1 Treponema sp. | reverse complement strand
CCAACAAACGTTTAACTTTTCCTTTATTTGTAGCAGATCTTCCGGTTTTTGCAGGATAAGCAGTGGTAGCAGATGGTTTTGTTGTCTCCCAGCAATTCCAAGGAGCGAGATCACCTTGGGTCTTAGCAGTAGCAGCAACGGTAAGGTTTGTGTTTAGTTTCATAATCCTGTCCTTGTTTCAGTATATCAAATTTGTTGTAAAAAATAAATAACAAGGAATGAAGGTTTGGGCGTTACCGCTTGCCTACGGCAAGCGGTCGGGCTTTTCGCCATTCCGCGCTAACCGCGTTCCATTCTTCCGCTCCCTTACGGTCGCTCCAGAACGAGCCTGCGGCTCGTGGCTACAATCCCTAACGCAGTAAAACAATTTTAGATGAACACCTTATTATTCCCATTCTTCAGTTAATTTCCATTCACCCAAAGACTCAGGTTCATAGATTCCACCGAAATACTTATGAGAACTTACTTTATTCAATTCCTCAATGCGTTTTTGAAGGCCTTTTAATTTATCTTGAGTTTCAATATTTTCTTTTATACCTGTTATTCCGCTTTTTGTGTCAAAAATTCCAATACGCCCATCTTTATACAAAACAATCCAATCAGGTAAAAATAGCCGTTCCTTATCTTTTGCAGAATCATAATACTTAATCTGCAAACTGCCAGCCCCATCCTGCGGATTTTTGAACCAATATTTTACATTTTGCAGAGGCGATTCAAGATAATTTATAAAAGATGTTTCATTGTCACGACCGTTATATTCTTTTTTAAGATAAAATGGTTGTTGTACAGATTTTTTAGATGGAGAGTATTCTTCATAGTTTTCGTCAAAATCCATAGTAGTTTTAATTCTGAAAGGTTCATTTGCGTTTTTTACTTCAACTTCGCGTTGCTTAAAAAATGCCTGTCTTTTAGGTTCATAATCTTGCAGAGCTTTAAAAATTGCTTTCTTAAAAACACTGCCAGAGTCTTTGTCATAGTCCTTTAAGAAAATTTTTTCCCACTCATCATTTGAAAAAGCTGCATCTTCTAAAGAAACTTCATTAAACCAGACTAAAAGGGAATTACGCAGTGCACTATATGAACGGGCAATATTTCCAATTTTACTTTCTATAAGAATTTTCTGACATGCAATTGTAAAGCGTTTGTTCACATCAAGCATCGGCATTTCTTCTTCTATTGTTTTGCCAGAATTCTGATTGTATTTATCTTCATCTGCGAAAACTTCGTCCACCATTATTTTATAAGTTAGACTTGGAACAAGGTCTATGCCAAAACTCTTAAAGCGTTCCGAATCATCTCCATAAAAACCAAGAGATTTGTTGTGTGTACCAAAATAGTTGTGCAGACTCTCTTTAAAGCTTGCTTGAAAAAGTCCGACCGAACCAAAGTCATTATAACTTGAGCGGGCGATAAAATCATTTTTAAGGCATTCGTCCAAGATGATTTCTGCCTCTCGTATTCCTGCAAGTGTTTCAATTTGTGTCTGAATTTCATCTTCAGTTTGTGAAGATTTTTCTATACTTGCAGTTGTGTTCGTGATTTCTTTCTTTATGCTAATTACCTGTCTTTTCAAGTCTGCAACAGTCTGTGCAATTTTCTCGTCATTAGGTTTATAGTCTGGTTCAGGAGAAGATAAAATAAGATTCCCTGCATTTGGGTCAAAAAGATACTCAACCTGTTTAGTTACAAGAGTATTAATTTTTGAAAGCAGAGCATTTTTCTTATTTTCATCCAATGCAACTTTTCGTACTGTTTCAGTAATCGAATTTTCAGTTTTTTCAACAGGTTTTGAAAGAAGTTCTGCATAGTTTATTTTTGAATTTTCACTCTGATTTTCTGGTCTTTTTTGTGCTGGTTCAATAGTTGTTACAAAATCAAAAAGATTGTTTACAAGTGTATTTTCAACAAGCCTTCTTTTTAAATTTTCATCCATCGAGGAAGTAAAGATTTTTGGCTTATTCGCAGTACCTGAAATAAGTGTAGTTCCGACTTGGTTTCTTGCATAAGTTGTGAATAAGTAACCTTTTCGCAAAAGCGGACTGTTTTTCAAAAGCTCTCTGTCCGGGCGAGGCATGCGGATTATTCGCCCTAAGGTTTGGGTTTGAAAAACAGGACTTTTAATTTCACGGAACATAACCAGGACATGCGCACGCGGACAGTCCCAGCCGGTTCCACAGGCGATCTTAAAAATCAGAAAATCAATCTCGCTGTCTTCATCTTCAAGACGCCATTCATCTTTTTTCTTTTTGTCTTCAAGCCATACAGCAATGTTGCTTTCTTTTATTCCTCGTTTTTTCAAATAGCGAAGTGTAAATGCTTCTTTTGTTTCTACATTATCGTCAATTTTGCTGTCATCATTTGGGAGCTGTATCAGAACGAGAGGGTTTATATTCTGACCTAAATGCTGCCATTCTCTCTTTATTTGTTCGCGTTTTTCTATTGCAAGGTCAAGCATAACCTCATCAATATTTGCATTCGTGCCTTTTGTCCGCTCCAAATCTTCATTTGTCTGGCTTTCTATTTCTTCTTTTATCAGCCCAACTTTTACAACATCATAATGCCCGATTTCTACTAAATCTGCAAATCCCCGGCCTTTTAATGCGTAAAATTCGTCTTCATCTTTTTGTGTTTTGAATGGTGTCGCGCTCATTTTAAAAATCAGATGCGGAGCAATAAGTTTAATGATTTCGGCAGCATTAGGAGTATCAAAATTTGCATGACTTTCATCAACGATAAGTATAATTTCAATTCCTGCGGAATGAGTATTTTCCATTAACTCCTCAAAATAAAATCCGCTTTCCTTATATTTAAGAGGATCATCTGGGCGACGGCGGTTCAGACGGTCTAAGCCTTTTTTCTGCGTGATTTTTTCCCAGTTGATGAATAGAACTTCATTTTCTTTAAGGGCATCGGAACAGGAATCAAAAGTGCTTAAAGTATTGCGTAAATTCGGATAAAAGTAATCTGCAAATTTATCCTTGCTCTGCATTACAAGATTGTCACCTTTTGTAATCCAGATGAAAGCTACTTTTTCAAGATTATCTATTTTTTCGTTTGGAATTTGGAGTGAATCTATAAATGTTGTTGAGATAACAGTCTTGCCGCTTCCTGTGGGTGCTTTTAAGAGCAACTGCACAGGATTCTCTGATTCTGCATTCCATAGTACTCCGAATTTTTGCTGAAGTTCTTCTATTGCCTTTGTCTGAAATTCAAATAAGTTCTGCATAATAATTTCCTTTTTAATTCAATCTTCTGTAGACTTCCAGAATTGGCTCTGGAATTGACTTAATTTTTATATTTTTAAGGCTTTTAAATTCGTTTGAAAATTCTGTGCCGTCTCCAGACGAAAAGAAATATGCATTTATTACATTAAGTGAACTTAGGTTTCTAAGCTGTTCAAGTTTTGCCGTGAATTCGCTTATTTTGTCTGCGTTTGCACTAAAGTAAATGCCTGTAAAAGAAATTTTGTCGTCACCGAAAATCTGATAGCGGTCAGTTGAAACATATTCTTCAAGGGTATTTTCTGCCATAGAAAGAAGGCAGCCTGCTTTTTTTGAAAGTATGATTTTGTCTTTATCAGTTGCGTATTCGGCTTCATTTTCCCCGACAAATGCGGTACGGTAGTATTTGAGGGAATTGCCGAGACCAGAAATTAATTGTTGTTTTTTTGTTGTGAAACCTAAGATTACATTTTTAATTCGTTTATATGTCACATCAACAATTCTTTCATAACCTGCATTAAAAACATTTTCACAACCTTTTAATGCACGTTTATTACCATCTTTTACTTCATAGGTTTTGTCCGAAGATTGCACACTAATACAAATGCAGTTTCCTCCTGTAGAATTTCTGTCAATGATAGCGTGACAAGTTGAACCACTTCCTGCAAAAAAATCTAAAACGGTTATAGTTTGATTTCCAAATGCGATATTTATGAAATGTTTGATAAAATCTATTGGTTTTTTACCACCGTCAAATGGAACTCCACCTTCTGTTCCGACTTCATTAAATTCTTCTTCAAAATCAAAAAAATTTGCATAAGGTATTTCTGTTATATCTTTTCTGCTTAATGGACATCCTTGAAAATATGAACCATTTGCTTGCTTTTCATCTTTTCTAGTTAAAAAATATCTATAGCCTAAACCATCATCGCCCATATCTGGAACTTTATACAAAACGTTAAAATCATTATTTCTTTGTTCCAAATATTTCATATGAAATCGACCAGAGCTATTTCCTGTTTTTATAGAGCCTCGTATATTTATTTTTTTGAGATTTGAAAAATCAGCTTTTACTTTCTCGATTTTATAATCACCAGGTTTAAAAGCTAGAATTTCTTTATCACCCAAAGTGATAATCTCTGGATTCTCTTTCAATTCTGTAATTTTATATTCATAACCATCTGGAGTAGAGTTATCTTTTGTCCTTTTTTGAATCTTAAACATGTTTGACTTTTGATACATCAATAATTGCTCTGTCGTTTCATGAATTGGTTTGTCGCCTTTTAAAATTCTATCTTCATGTCTTACTTTAATTGTGAAAGCTGTAATATAGTTATCCGTTCCAAAAATAGAATCGCATAATAGTTTTAGTTGACAGAATTCATCTTCATTTATCGAAATATAAATTACGCCTTTCTCACTTAAAAGATTCTTTGCAAGCTCAAGTCGTTTGCTCATAAAAGACAGCCATGTGCTGTGGCGGAGAGGATGCTCTTTGGGAATAGTTGTCCCGTCTGGGAACTGGCTGAGAAAACGCTTGTCTTTGTAGGTAAAACCATCGCTTCCCGTGTTGTAAGGCGGGTCGATATAAATCACATCAATCTTGCCTTTGTGAGTGTAGTTCAGGCATTTAAGTGCGTGATAATTATCGCCTTCAATCAAAATATGGGTAGGCTTACCGTCATCATTTTTAATCGCTTTATCTTTTGCTTCTTCTAAAATCGGTATTTTGTTTTCAGATTCTTTTT
>JAILCM010000270.1 GCA_024680155.1 Treponema sp. | reverse complement strand
ATAGCTTAGTTATGAAAGGCAGCAGAAAGAAAGTACAGAAGATTGAAAAACTGGATGTAGAGGGGGACGTATGTACAGAGCAGAAATAATTTCGAACCAGTCGGTTCAGGAAGATTTAATTGAACTTTTGGAAGAAAACATTCCCGGCATTCAGTACACCCTTATCCCAGAAATCCACGGCCGCGGAACCAAAACCAAAAAACTCGGCGACACCATCTGGCCCGAAATGAACTTTGTTTTGTTTTCGTATGTGCAGGATGACGAAGCGGTGAAAGTAAAAGAAGTTGTATCCGCTGTAAAAAAGAGATTCCCGAATGAAGGTATAAGTGTGTTCTTTACTAAAGGGGAAGAGATTTAGACGTTGTTCCGAGTGCGAATGTGAGTCGCGGAGACGGACTCGACGACTCGACAAAAAAAACTGACTCGATGAAATTTTTGTCGAGTACTCGACAAAATTCTGTCGAGTCGACAGGAAAAACGTCGAGTGGTCTATAAAAAATCTATGATTTCTACTTTTCTAGTTTCTTTACCAACGTCAAAATAAGAAGCCGTTCATCTGGGGAAAGTTTTTCAAAGGAATATAGAAAATCAAGTTTTTCTCCGGTAACGGCAATTGCGCTTTTGTATTCTTTTCCAGTTACAAGATATTCAACAGAGACCTTAAGAGCTTTTGCAATTTTTTGTGCGTTGTAGACGCCGGGTTCTTGGGGATCATTCATAAGATAATGGTCAATTGTGCGTTTTCCAACGCCAGATTTTTCGGCAAGTTCTTTTGTTGTAATTCCTTGATACTCCATCTCTTCTTTTAAATTTTCTCTGAATCCCATAAGTAAATAATACTCTTATAAAGGTAATGTTTTTATAAATTTGCCTTAAAAGTGGTTAGGTGATAAAATATATACCTTGAAAGCGGTATATCACATACTCTTTTTGGAGGACGATTTATGAAAAGTATTATTGGAAAAGTGATTTTTGTTTTTACAGTGGCTGTGTTTATTTTTGCTGGATGTAAGAATGAAGTGGAAAAAGAAGTTGAAAAACTTGATTATGCTCCACCAGAACAGATTAAAAATGTAAATGCCACGGTTGGAAACAGTACTGTTTTACTTTCATGGACAAATTCTAGTGATGAAGATTTTTATGGAACAAAAATATCATTCACTCCAGCTTCAATGTTCGTATCTCAACCTGTTATTATTGAAGGTGAAGCTGGTAAAAATTCAAGTACAATTTTTAATGGCTTGGATAATGGTGTAGAATATACCTTTAATCTTGTTGCTTTAGATAAAAGACAGAACAAAGCTGAGCGTGTAATTAAAACTGCAAGCCCGGTAGATGATGGCGATTATACGGCACCGAACGAAGTTTCAAATTTTAAGACGACGGTTGGAAATTCTTCAATTATACTTTCATGGCAAAATCCAAGTGATTCAGATTTTTATGCAGTAGAAATAAGTTCAACACCAGCAGAAGGAACTCTTTCACAAAATGTTATTCTTACAGATAATCCTTCAAAAAAAATGACATTCACAGTAGCAAATCTTGAAAATGCCAAGAACTACAATTTTACAATCAAAACAATAGATAAAGCGTTAAATAAATCTGCGGGAGTTAAGAAAACTGCAAGCCCGGTTGATGATGGCGATTATACGGCACCAAACGAAGTTTTAGATTTTACGACGACGGTTGGAAATTCTTCAGTCATACTTTCATGGCAAAATCCAAGTGATTCGGATTTTTATGCAGTAGAAATAAGTTCGACGCCAGCAGAAGGAACTCTAGCGCAAAATGTTATTCTTACAGGTGCTCCTTCACAAAAAATGACATTTACTGTAACAAGTCTTGAAAATGCTAAGAACTACAATTTTACTATTAAAACAATAGATAAAGCGTTAAATAAATCTGCGGGAGTACTGGAAACTGCAAGTCCGGTTGATGATGGAGATTATACTCCGCCAGCTAACGTAACAAATCTTGAAGCAAAAAATAAGGGTAATTCAATTTTGATTACTTGGACAGATGCAACAGATTCAGATATTTTTGGTTATGAAGTTTCATATATGGTAAATGACGGTTCTCGTGCAGCTTTTAGCGCTCCAATTGCAGAAAATGTTGTGATGGTTGCGCAGGGAACTGAACAATGTCTTGTACGAAACCTTACGAATGAAGTTGAATATATTTTTACAATAAAATCTGTAGATACAAGCGGAAATAAAAGTGAGGGTGCTACAATTACTGCAACACCACACGAAAGTAAACTTTCTATCGACATTTCATTACCGAATGACGATGGTGAAAAAATAGTACTTACAAACGATAAAGCTCCAGTAACTGTGAAATTTTCAAGTACAGATTCAATTGAAAAAGCTGTTTGGAAGAAGGGGGCTAAAGATGTTGTTGTAAAGCCTGAAAATCTTATTACAGATGAAAGTGCAAATGTCCTGGAACTTAATTCTGAAAATGTGGCAGGCTTTAATGTTACAGAAAATGGCTGGTATGATATTGCTGTAAAGGATGTAGCTGGGCGTTATGAATGGGAACAGGTAGAAATAAAGACAATAGATATGACTCCTCTTGAAGACTTAAAAAATCTTAAAACTGAATCGGATGGAGAAAATATTATTCTAACATGGAATGATAGTGTTCATATTAATGAATATGACAGTCCTTTAAAAACAATAACACTTTCTTATATTTACAATGATGATGAAAATGATCTTGATAATGGAACAGTTAAAATAAATGTAGGAAATCAGAAGGCCTTCATACCAATTGCAGTTGGAAAAACTAAAGGTTCTTACATGCATATAACTGTCCAAACTGTAGATGAGCTTGGAAATATAAGCGACGGTATTACTATAATGGCTTGGTGTTCAAAAACAATTATTGCCGACAAGGATGATGTAATAGAAAAAATTTCAAGTATGACAGAAAATGGACAAGTTATTATTAAAGATAGATATAGCGATGCTTTAATTTCTAATATAATCAAAGCATTTCAATTGAAAAACGATGAAAGTATTCTAGTTGATTTGGATTTATCTAATGTTACTGGTATGAATTCGATTGGTGGTTTCGCTGATTGTAAATGTCTTTCAAGCATAGAAATACCGGACGGTGTGATAAGTATAAGATATTATGCTTTCTGCCGCTGTAGTAGTCTTACAAGCATAGAAATACCGGACAGTGTGATAAGTATAGGAAATGATGCTTTTAGTGGCTGTACCAGTCTTAGAAATATAGAAATACCAGCTAGCGTTACAAGTATAGATAGTTGGGCTTTCTATGAATGTAGTAGTCTTACAAGCATAGAAATACCGGGCAATGTGACAAGTATAGGAGAATACGTTTTTAGAGATTGTACAGGTCTTACAAGTATAGAAATACCAGACAGTGTTACTCGTATGAAAAAGGGTGCTTTTTATAACTGTAGAAGTCTTATAAGTGTGAAAATATCAGCCTGTATCACAAGAATAGAAGAATTTACTTTTTGCGACTGTAGTAGTCTTACAAGTATAGAAATACCAAGCAGTGTTACAAGCATAGGTAATTGGGCTTTTGAACGTGTTAATGCGAGTAAGATGAATATTCGTTTTAAGGGAACCCTAACCGAATGGTTGTTAAAAAGTTGGAACCTTTTTTCCGTATTTAGAAATTATGATTTATATATTAATGACGAGAAGATAACGAGAATCAAAATACCGGACTGGGTTACAAGTATAGAGAGCTCTGCTTTCGGTCGCTGTAGTAGTCTTACAAGTATAGAAATACCGGACAGTGTGACAAGTATAGAAGATAATGCTTTCAACGGCTGTACTAGTCTTACAAGTATAGAGGTACCGGACAGTGTGACAAGAATAGAAGATAATGCTTTCAACGGCTGTACTAGTCTTACAAGTATAGAGATACCGGACAGTGTGACAAGTCTAGGAAGTAGAGCTTTCTACGGTTGTACTAGTCTTACAAGTATAGAGATACCGGACAGTGTGACAAGTATAGGAGGATATACTTTCTACGGTTGTACTAGTCTTACAAGCATAGAAATACCAGACAGTGTGACAAGTATAGGATGGTATGCTTTTGAAGGTTGTACTAGTCTTGCAAGTATAGAAATACCGGACAGTGTGATAAGTATAGGATGGTATGCTTTCAACGGCTGTACAGGTCTTACAAATATAGAAATACCTGCCGGAGTGACTAGTATAGGGTGCGGAGCCTTTTGTAAATGTTCTGCTCTTGTGGATATTACTTTTATTGATACGGAAAGCTTATGGTTTAATAAAGAAACTGGAAATTTAGTTGGCAATGCTGGAGAACTTAGGCCATTTTTGATTACGGACTTCAATAGTAATTTTATATTGGAAAAAACTCAGGCAGAATAAATGAAAAGGATCTAAATTATGAAAAAAGAAAACAGTGACATTAAGTTGAGTAGATTTGGAATTATATTCTTTCATATTCTTTTAGTATTACTTTGCATTCTTACTGGAATATTTGTTTTTAGGATGGTGCCAGAAGAGTTTAACACGGTTGAGGCAGATATAAAGACTTCTGAAATTAAGACTGATGGAGAAAGTACAAATATATTTGCTTTTTTTGTAAATGAACAAAACAGAGATGTGTTTTTTATTATATTTATAATTTGTATTACTGTTTTAATTGCGATAACTCTTATTTTATTGTATTTAACTGAACAAAAGTACAATAAATATGTTTATTTAAAGCATAAAGAAAACAGATTGACAAAAAGATTTGAAGATACAAAATCTCTACTTCGGAATAAAAAATCTAAAACTGTTACGCACACAAAGAGTGTGTATAAAGATGATCAAAAAGTATTAAATGAAAAAGATTATTACACGAAAAATAAGGCTGCATTAGATTTATATAAAGCCTATTCTAATTCTTTGTCGGAGTTATAAAAATGGAAGTATTTACTGATATTATATCTCCATTAGTTCAAATTCTTTTATCAGTGGTAGCTTGTTATCTTGCCTGGTATATTCCAAATAAACTCAGTTGGGAACAGCGTTATTCTCAATTACTTGCTGACTATCGTGGATATGATTTTGGCGCAGCAGTGATGGGAATAACTATGTTCTTTAATAAATGCTGTAACAATGATGTAGGTTTGATAGAGAAGGAATACAGAGAAATCTTTCAAGCACAATTTAAGAATCAATGGATTCCAAATAAAGATAAGTACATGCCTGAAGTCCCCAACGACCAAAATCTTCATTTTCAGCGGCGTTTGCTTACTCAGTTTTATTGGGATCTAGACCAATGCACAAAGTCCATATTTATCGGAAAAAAACGTATTCAAAGGGATTTTTCCTCAAAAGAGTCAAATCTTCTAAAAGTGCTTTATTATATGAACGAGGCTAGCCAAGAAGAAGGAATCTTTATTGATATTACAACCGATGACAGACTTACTCCAAATGCAAAAAGCATAAATAAATACATCAAGCACATTTACAATATTTTAAAAGATGCAAAGCCTTATGTAAGATAAATAATTGTATGAAGATATAAATTCTTACTTGTTATTTTCTCTTACTTACTTCATTTTTTTTATAAATTTGCCTTAAAAGCGGTTAGGTGATAAAATATGTACCTTGAAAGCGGTATATTACATGCTCTTTTTGGAGGACGATTTATGAAAAGTATTATTGGAAAAGTAATTTTTGTTTTTACAGCGGCTGTGTTTATTTTTGCTGGATGTAAGAATGAGGTAGAAAATATCGTTGATAATATCCCACCTGCGGAAGTAACAAACCTATGGGCTTCTTCTGGTGATAGTACTGTTTCTCTTTATTGGGAGAATCCAGATGATAGTGATTTTTATGCAACAAGAATCACATTTGTACCTGCTGTAAGTTGGGTGACGCAACCAGTTGTGATTGAAGGGAATCAGTCTGATTATTCAAGTGCTGTATTTAATGGTCTAGAAAATGGTACTGAATATACCTTTAGACTTATAACAATGGATAAAAATCAGAATAAGTCAAATGGTGTCACGTATAAGGCAATTCCTATAAAACCTAAAGATATAACTCCTCCTGCGGAAATAGAAAATTTAAATGTAAAAGCGGGAGATAAATCGGCAGTTCTTTCTTGGACAAATCCAAGTGATGATGATTTTTACAAAGTACAAATTACATTCACTCCAGAAGTACAGGAAATAATACAACCAATTGTCATTAAAGGTGAAAAAAATAAAGCATCTTCAACAACAATAAGTGGACTTGAAAATAATACTGAATATAAGTTTTGGTTGATCACGTTGGATAATACTTTGAATAAATCACAAGGAGTATGTGCAAAGGTGACTCCTGTAGATTTAACGCCTCCAGTACAAATAAATAATGTAACCGCAGTTTCTAGAGACAAATCTGTAATTCTTTCCTGGATAAATCCGAATGATATTGATTTTGATTTTGTTGAAATTTCATTCACGCCAGAAAATGCAAAAATTACACAACCTGTTGTAGTTCATAGTAGCTCGGAAAAAAATGCAAGTTATACAATCAGTGAATTAGAAAATGATACAGAATATACGTTTACTCTTTTTGCGGTTGATAAGAGTTTAAATAAATCAACAGGAGTTAGCATAAAATCA
>JAILCM010000223.1 GCA_024680155.1 Treponema sp. | reverse complement strand
GATTCGGCTACTATAAAATCGCTGGATAGGATTAAAATTTTAATTCACGATGAAGCTGTGCAGTTTGAGCAGGATTTGATGGCTGAAGGAAATGCGTGTCTTAATTATATCCGTGGAATTGCCGGCTCAAAAGGACTTGATATAGAAACTGAATTGCGTAGTGGAAAAGTTTTTAAAGAAATTATAAAATGCTCTAAAGAATATGAGGCTGACTTAATTGTGCTGGGCGGTGAAGAACAAAAAGACCGTAATTATATTACAAACCGTAACGTAATTTCGGAACACAGAAATGCAATTCTTTCTATTGCGGAATGCCCGGTCCTTGTTGTAAATAAACCTGATATTCAGGCGGAGTTTAATTCATTTTGATTGATTATTACAAAGTTCTTGGTGTAAGACAAAATGCAACCCTTGCAGAAATAAAGCGTGCCTACCGCGAAAAAGTCAAAAATCTTCATCCAGACGTTACTGGTACTCACGAAAGTTCAGCGGAATTCGACAGTGTTGTTCAGGCCTACCGCGTTCTTTCTGATATGCGTCAGCGTTCTATTTTTGATGAATCATTTTTTATTAAAATCAAGCGTTCGTATGCAAATGCTGATTCGTTCAATTATTATGAATGGCTTTCTGCTCGTGATGATGAAGAGAGCAGGGCAAAGTTGATTTTTTATACGCTTATGCATCAGAAGGAAGATGAAGCTGTTAGTGAATTTAAGCGTATGCAGATGAATCATGCGGATTTTTCTTTAAAAAAATGGTTTACGCGCGAAGATTTTATGGATTACGGCTACATTTTGGCAGAAGAACTTGTAATTCGCGGTGAATTTTACGACGCATTTATTTTGCTTGAACAGATTATTCAGATGGAATATTCCTACCATTATTTTCATTTGTTTTTTGAAGATGTTCTTGATTTTACGCTTTCGATTTTACGCAAAAATATTGACGGCGTTCTTCCTGATGAACTTGCCCTTGATGTTTTTGAGCGTGCGCTGGAACTTGATTTTGGTAAAAAACACGATAATTTCTTTTTTGAAAAAATGGCCGAAGAATACACAAGAATTGGTGACGATTTTGCTGCAAAAGTTTGCCGTGATGCGATTGGCTGATGGGCGGACTAGTGTTTGTTGCGGGGCGGGGGCGTTTGGGAGATGAAAAGTTAGTTTTTTCTAACAAATTTCTCCAAGGTGCTAGTCACATTTTTGTAAAAGTGATATTTTCTATATATTATGATTCACTTAAAAACAGAAGAACAGATTGATGGTATTAGAAAAGCCTGTCATCTTACGGCTGATATGTTCAACGAGCTCCTTCCAAAAATCCACGCTGGAATGAGTACTAAAGATATTGATAATCTTTTTAAAAATTACATTCTTGGTCATGGTGGAACGCCTGCCTGGTATAAAGAAGATTTTCCTGGCGCTGTTTGTATTAGTATTAATAATGAAGTTATTCACGGGCTTCCTTCAAAAAAACGTATTGTTCGTGATGGTGATTTAGTTAGTCTTGATGTTGGAATTGATTTAGACGGTTACATCAGCGACACAACTCATTCTGTTTTGATTGGAAATGTAAAACCAGAAGTTCGTAAGCTTAAAGAAGTTACCGAGGAATGTTTAAAAGCTGGAATTGCGGCTTGCGTCGTTGGTAACAGAATCAGTGATATTGCAAATGCCGTTTTTGAAATTGCAGATAAACATGGTTACGGCGTAGTTTATGATTATTGCGGTCATGGTGTTGGCCTTGATGTTCACGAAGACCCAAGCGTGCCAAACTGTCCGTTCAAAGGTGCAAATCCAAGAATTAAGCCTGGAATGGTACTTGCAATTGAACCTATGATTAATCTTGGAACTCCGGATGTAGAAGTTGCCGATGATGGCTGGACTGTTCTTACTGCCGACGGAGCCGTTTCCTGCCACGAAGAACACACCGTAGCCGTCTTCGTCGACCACACCGAAGTCCTCACCGCACTGGATTACAAGAATAAATAATAGAAAAAAGCTTATATTTTTAAATAAACAAAAATTGCTTTGTGGGACCCGCAAGGCAATTTTTTTTGTGAATAAATTGAATAACAAACTTTTTTTGTAACACTTTTCGTTGAATTTAATTATATTTAAAGAAAGGATTTATTCCTTCCCAAAATATAATTAAATTACGAGGAGATACAGTTATGAAAAAGTTTGCAAAGTTCATTCTTGCTGCAGCTGCCGTTGCTTTATTGTCAACATCAGTTTTTGCAGACCCACCAAAAAAATCTACCGGAACTTCTCAGGCACTTGCTATTGTAGAAGCTTTTCAGACAACATTCCGTTCAATTAGCGAAAATCTTCTTCCGTCGGTTGTAGAAGTTGATGTTACAGAAACAAAAACTTATACAGATCCATTTGGTGGAATGACAAATCCGTTTGAATTTTTCTTTGGTTCACCTAGAGGCGATGATGGAAATAAAAACCAGCGTGAATATGAATCAAAAGGACTTGGTTCGGGTGTAATTGTAAGAAGAACCGGAAACACTTTGTATGTTCTTACAAATAATCACGTTGCAGGTTCAGCTACAAAAATCAGTATTAAACTTAATGATGGCCGGGAATTTGATGCAAAACTTGTTGGTGCCGATGCCCGCATGGATATTGCTCTTGTTTCATTTGAATCAAAAGACAGTTCAATTCCAGTTGCTTCTCTTGGAGATTCAGATAACGTAATGCCAGGCGATATTTGTATGGCTTTTGGTGCACCACTTGGTTACAGTCAGTCAGTTACTCAGGGTATTGTAAGTGCTGTTGGACGTTCAGAAAGCCACATGTCTTCAATC
>JAILCM010000224.1 GCA_024680155.1 Treponema sp. | reverse complement strand
TCTGGCATGGAAAAGGAACTTGATAAAATTGAAGGAAAGATTCAGATTTTGATGACAGAACCTCAGCCAATGGACAAGGAAAATCCGCCTCAATTTGATTTATTTTCTGACAGCGGCGAAGTAAACGGAACTAGAAAATGAGCGTAGAAAATCCTGTAAAAACTCTGAATCCTGAAGTTGCAAGAAAAATTGCGGCTGGAGAAGTTATTGACCGTCCAAATGCGATTGTGCGCGAACTTATGGATAACGCGATTGACTCTGGTGCAAAGAATATTATTGTAGAAATTTGCGGCGGCGGTATTGAAAAAATTAGAATTGTGGATGACGGCTGTGGAATGACTAAGGAAGATTTGCAGAATTGTGCTCATCCTCACGCTACAAGTAAAATTTCTACTGAAACTGATTTGATGAATCTTTCTACTTTGGGCTTTCGCGGCGAGGCTTTGGCTTCGGTTGCGGCGGTTGCAAGGCTTAGTATAATTAGCGGCGGCTGGAAAATGCGGGCAAGTATTACAGAAGATCATATTCTGGAACCAGTTGCTCCAACAAAAGGAACGATTGTTCAGTCGGAAGGATTATTTGAAAATTTTCCGGCACGCAGACAGTTTTTAAAACGCCCTGCTACTGAAGGTGTGATGTGCAAAAACACTTTTATTGAAAAAGCAATGGCACGCGCTGATATTGCATTCCGTTTTATAAGTGATGGCGAAACTAAAATTGATTTACCGGCAGGACAGTCTTTAAAAGAACGTTTTTTAATGGCTAATGCTTACCGCGAAGACAAAGAATTGTTTTTTGAACTTTCGAATAAAGCTTCGCACTCGGAAGATGGCATTTTGGACTGGAGTTTTGAAGTAGTAATCGGGGAACCAGCAGTAAGCCGTTCAAACAAAAAAGAGATTTTTATTTACGCAAACGGAAGACGCATTCAGGAATATTCGCTCGTTCAGGCAGTTGAATACGGCGGACAGGGCTTTTTTCCAAACGGAACTTACCCCGTTGCCTGTGTTTTTGTAAACGTAAATCCGCACAAAATTGATTTTAATATTCACCCTGCAAAAAAAGAGGCAAGATTTTACGACATTTCTGATTTGCACCACGGATTAAGCTCTACGATAAAGGCATTCTTCCGAAACTACACGTATTCAAATTTTACGGAAGACAAAACTGCCGATGCCCCTCGCGAAGCAGAATTTTCTTTTGAAGAGCCGGAGCAGACAAGGCCAGCAGACGAACAAAACGCACCGTCACAAGCTTTCATCCAAAATGCAGCTGCAAACAGTACGCCAGCGCCCACAGACTCACTGCCATCTTTTGACACGACTTCTGCACGCGAAGAATCCGCTTCCCCATACACCCGCCACATCAACTATAAAAGTACGGGAACTCATGGAGAACGCGCTATCGGAGATTTCCGCTCGAAATATCTTGGTGGGGGCCAACAAACATGGAGCCGCGCCGATACTGGCGCCTATTCAAATTACCGCTCGAGCTCATATTCAAGTTCGTTCAAAAATACTGGAGCGGGTTCTGATGTAAGAACTCTTGCGGAACAGGCATTAGAACTTCAAAATGCACAGAATAACTCAAACGCACAGGAATCAACCTCAGAGAACGGAAGAATTTTTGACAGTTCAAATCCGATTACGCGCGAAAACTCCACCGCCAGTGCCTTCTCCCACCCGCACCCCCAAAACGAATTCTCGCTTCCACAAAATCAAAAAATCCGTTTTATCGGCTCTTGCCTTGGAACCTTTCTACTTGCAGAAAAAAATAACTGTCTTTACTGCATAGACCAGCACGCCGCTCACGAACGAATTCTTTTTGATAAACTGATGGCTAATCAGGGAAAGAATCAGCCGCTTTTAATTCCATACATTATCCGCACCGATTCAAAAAGTCAGGATAATCAGCTGGAAAAATTACGGGCTCGGCTTTGTGATATTGGTTTTACTCTTGAAAAAAAAGAAGACGGAGTTTGGGAAGTAAGCACAATTCCTGAACGATGGACTGGAACTCAATACGATTTACAGACTCTCATTTTTGTAAAGCAGGTTGAACCGGAACAGATTATCCGCTCAATTGCTGCAATGACAGCCTGTAAAGCAGCCGTAAAAGATGGATATGTACTTGATGATGATACAGCCGCCGCTTTGGTAGAAGAAGCCTTCACATTGGAAGATCCGCACTGCCCTCACGGCCGCCCGATTTACACAGTCATTTCGAGGGAAAAACTTTTTGAACTGGTAAAAAGGACGTAGATAGCCTCATCACTTTTGGAATCCCCTTCATACCCCCGTAAGCGATAACTTCTAAAGCCCCGCAAGAAGAGTACTTACTTCCGAGCTTTTGTAAGAAGGATTTTTTTCCTGCACTACAATCAGGTACTTTTCTGCGGACGAATTATCACCAAGCTGCATACAAACTTTTGCAAGTTCAATATAGCCATCCCAGTTTTTGGAATCCTGTTTAAGCAAATCAGTGTAAACGGCTTTTGCGCTGTCATAATCCTGATTTTTTGCATACGCTTTTGCCAAATTGCTTAGAACTTCGTTATTTTTTGGTTCAAGTTTGAGCGCATTCTGGTAAAACTTAACTGCCATAGCATAATCTTCTTTAATAAGATAAGCATTTCCAAGATTATTGTTTACTTCAAAATTATTTTTTTCAACTGAATAAACCTGCTTAAAAAGCGCAAGCGCTGTATCAACATCAGGAGGATCCAAAGTAAGATACATTACACCAAGATTAAGTTTTGTTTTTGTATGTTCAGGATTATTTTCCAGAACTTCCATATAAACAGGAATTGCGTCATCAGTTTTTTTGTTATAATCCAAAAGCATTGCATACTGGTAAATTATATTTGCAATTGAATTTTTATTTTTTATATAATTTTTACCTTCATAAGCTTCGCGGGCATATCGTTCGGCATCGGCATTTTTTCCTTCATCAAACAAAACAGCAGAAAGATTATATTTTGTAAGAACTAAATCTTCACCCGGAGAAAGAAGAGAAATCGCTTTTTTGTAGCAATCTTCCGAATCCTTATATTTTTTCTGCTGATAATATACTGAACCAAGCTCCATTGCAGCCTGAACGTTTATATTATTAAGCTTAAGCACCATTTTATAAGATTCTGCGGCCCCGGAATAATCTTTGCGATTAGAAAGAATTTTTGCCTGTTCAAGATAAGCTTTTTCGTGACGAGGATCTATATCAATCGTTTTGCGAAAAGCATCCAAAGCAGCAGTTTCGTTTTTAAGCATTTTCTGTGTAAGTCCAAGATTGTAACGACTAGGTGCAAATTTTGGATTTATATTACATGAAGACGAAAATGAAGCCGCAGCCTCTGTGTATTTTTTTAATCTGTACTGAATTTTTCCAAAATCATAAAAATATAAATAATTCTGTGGGTCATTTTGAACGGCTTTGTTCATTTCTTTTAAAGCAAGCTCAAAATCTTTTTTATCAAGGGCATCCTGTGCAAGAATATAATGAGATGTCGGATCATCGGGATTAAGTTCAAGCGTTTTTTTAGCAGTTTCTACCGCCTGGTTCATCAATTCTTTTTTCTTAAATTCATCATCACTGGATTGAGCCGCATCATACAACGACTGTGCAATTTCTGATTCTTTTGAGGCAATAAACTTTTTTCCCGCTTCATCAGGAGCAGTTTTTTCTGCTTCTTCAAACAATTTTACAGCTGTATCATAATCACCTGTTGCAAGTGCTGTTTTTGCAGATTGAATTTTGTCATTTGTTTCATCAATTTTCTTTTTGAGTTCTGCATTTTTCTTTGCAATTTCAGCTTCTTCTGCCTTGCGTTTTTCTTCTGCAATACGTCTTCGTTCAGCTGCAGCCGCTTCTTCTGCTTTTCGTTCTTCATCTTGCTGACGTTTTAATTCAGCTTCTGCGGCCTCTTTTTCTGCACGAAGTTTTTCTTCTTCTGCACGACGTTTATCTTCATCAGCCCGTCTTTTATCATCTTCTGCGCGTCGTTTATCATCCTCGGCACGTCGTTTTTCTTCTTCAATTTTCTGTTCTTCCTGCATTTTTATAAGATTTTCCATTGCAGTACGATTTTCTTCTGCCTGACGTTTTGATTCATCGAGCATTTGTTGAATTGCATCAGAAAAATTTGAAGTATCTACATCAATTTTAAAGTTAGGCGGAAGTGATATTTCTTCACCATTTTCTACAGCTTTTTTCATATCAATAATCAGATTCCAAAGTCCCCAGATATCTTCATCTTCGCTGTTTTTTTCAAGGTAAGAATCCAATTTATTAAGAGCACGTTCAAATTCACCCCGTTCTGCATAAGTTTGAGCAAGTTTTAGAATGTTTTCGCGCGAATTATTGTCTTTTACTTTTGTACCTACAACACCAATAATAATTGCCAGAATAATTAAAAGAAACGCAGCCCCAGCCAAAATGATGATTTTAAGTTTCTTTTTTTTCTGTTCGTCTGTTCCAAAATTATTATTCATATATTTCACCTCTCCAAAGTTTTAATCCAATTCTGATTCAAAATCATAATCTAAAATATCTTCCGAACCAGCCGTCATATTTGTAGAATTTGTATCATGCAAAGAATTTGCAACATCTTCCAAAAGTTTTCGTCTTCTTTCAGCTTCTGCAGCACGACGTTCCTCTTCTATACGTCTTTGTTCCTCTTCCTCTTTTTCGCGGGCAATTCTAGCCTCTTCTTCCAAACGTTCACGCTCTTTTCTGGCTTCTTCTTCCAAACGTTCACGTTCTTTACGTTCTTCTTCTGCAATTCGTTCCTGTTCCAAACGCTGACGTTCCATTTCTTCCTGCATCAAACGCTCTTCTTCGACAAGACGTTCAGCTTCGGCTTGTGCAATACGAGCTTCTTCTTCTTGCTGTTCAATTTGAGAACCAAGCATTGCAATCAGCATTTCTATAGAATCTTTCTGCTCATTTTCAGGTTCAAGTTCAAGATATTTTTCATAATCACTTTTAGCCCGAATAAAATCTTTGAGCATAAGAAAAGAATTTGCTCTATTTAAAACTGCATCAGAAAAATTTGGGTCAGCAGAAAGTGTAAGTCCATAACTTTTTACTGCCGATTCAAAATCCTGCAATAGATAATATGAATTTCCCTGATTATAAGAAAGGATTTTTTTATTTGTTCCGCTTTTTTTTAATCCTTTTGAAAATGCTTCTACAGATTTTTCGTATTCACCAAGCTGATAATATGCAAGTCCTAAAAAATTATATGCCTGAGCACTAGCAGTTTCTGCAGAAATCTCTTCTTCCAAAACTGGAATTGCTTCATTAGGTTTATTCTGTTTAAAAAGCTTTTCACCTTCTGAATCGGAAGCTTTTGAGGCTTGAGCAAAACTAAATCCTGTAAAATAAAGCAAAAATAAAATTAAAACTGAAATGTATCGTATTTTCATGGTTCCCTCTATTTGACACACTTACTTAAATTCAATACTCTTACTTTATCGAAGAAATTTATTGTCGACTTAAATTCTAGCATCGGAATATTAACACAAAAAATTATTTTTTTAGACAGGAGTTTTTAGTTATGGAGGGAAGATTTTGCTTGTTGTTATTATAATTGTTATTCTTACCCTCGTAATTGGAGCAATACTTTTCTTTATTATAAAAAGTATTCTTATGCCAAAAAAAGTTGAGTCAATCCCAAAGCTTTTAAGACAAGGAAAAACTCAAAATGCCATTAAAATCGCAAAACAGCTTCTGGCAAAAGATCAAAAAAATTACATGGCACATTACTTTTTGGGAAAAGCTTATCTAAAAGAAAATAAAAATGAACTTGCACTTATTGAATATCGACTTGTTGACCAGAATGCACTTTTTGGAGAAGGAATTAACGAACTCGATTTCCGTAAAGAATATGCAGTTCTTCTTATGGATAAAAAACAACAGAACGAAGCTCTAAAAAATTACCTTCTTTTAACAAAACTTGAACCTCGAAACGCCGAAAACTTTTTCCAGATTGGACGCATTTACGAAGAAAATAACCGCTATGATCAGGCACTTGGTTTTATGCAGAAAGCCGCAATGCTAGATAAAAAACATGCACGTGCTCATGCCGAAATCGGACTCATGCTTTACCGAACAAAACAATTTGTTGAAGCTAAAAAAGAAATTGACATGGCTCTTCATTTAAGCCCAGAAACTTACTCTTCTTACTATTATCTAGGAAAAATTTTAAAAGACGCAAAAGATATTCCAGGTGCAATTAAAGCGTTTGAAAAAGCTCAGCGCGATCCAGAATTTAAGCAGAAAGCCATAATTGAACACGGTTCCTGCTATATGATGGTTGGTCGTTTTGATAATGCCATGGTTGATTTCCAGAGAGCAATTGAACTTGACCGCGACAATTCTATTCCAGAAACTCTTTATGCACGTTATTTTCTTGCAACCTGTTACGAAAAAGCACGAAAACTTGATAAAGCAATTGAACAGTGGGAATTCATTTATAAAAGAAACAAAGCATTCCGCGATGTAAGTGCAAAACTTTCGGAATACAAAGATTTACAGGCAAACGATTACTTAAAAGATTATCTTACTTGCGGAAACGACGAATTTTCAATGATTTGCCAGAATGCAGTTACAAAAGGATTAAAACTTCAGGTTTTGAACACAGAAAGCCAAAAATGGGGATGTCAGCTAACAGCCGTAGATAAAAAAGATGAATCGTGGATGTCTATTAGAAAACAGGTTCTTTTTATCCGCTTTTACCGCGAACCAGATCCAATCGAAGACGGACAAGTTCGAGAAGCACTTGATTTAATGAAGACCCAGGGTGCAATCAAAGGTTATCTTTTTTCATCTTCGGGATTTACAAACACAGCAAAACGAGCTGCCGAAAACCGACCTGCAGAACTTATAGAAAAAGCAAAACTTGAAAAAGTTCTTTCTACGGCGGGTGGAGAATAATTTAAGAGCTGACAGATGAAAATTCTTTGCGTTTCAGATTATGTTGACCCTCTAATTTACAATCAGGAAGTACGTTCTGTATTTCCTGATATCGACATGATTATATGCGCCGGCGACCTTCCAATGGATTACGTTGATTTTATTGTAACAATGTTCAATAAGCCAACTTATTTTGTTTTTGGAAATCACAATTTAAAAGAACTTCATCTTTACCACAAAAATCTTTTTGCAGATGCTCCACGCGATGAATTACAAGGAACAGCAGAATATCATGGTGGAACTTACATCGGTTTTAAAAGCATGGTAGACCATACCCTCACCTTTACTCATCCGCAAACAGGAAAACAAACACCGCTTCTTATTGCAGGAGTTTCGGGCTCAAGAAAATATAACAAAGGTTTGTGCCAATATACAGATTCTCAAATGAAGTTTCATCTTATTAAATTAATTCCACATCTTTTAATGAATAAACTTCGCTATGGCCGCTACCTTGATATTTTTTTAACACACGCTTCTCCACGCCATATTCACGATAAAGAAGATCCGTGCCACCTTGGTTTTGAATGTTTTAACTGGTTTATAAAAAAGTTTAAGCCGACATATCTTATTCATGGACACATCCATTTATATGATATACGCGAACAAAGAATAACAAAAGTTGATGAAACGACAGTAATAAATGCTTATGCGCATTACGTTCTGGAATTCCCAGAACCAACATCACAACAATAGGATTTATTTATGCAACTTACACAACCACTTGCAGAAGACGATTTTTCAAAAGCTCGAAACAAAGCTTTTTTTAACGAAATACAACATTTTCTTTCTCCAGAAGAAGTTTCTCTCATTTCTTTAAATGATGTAAAGCAGCTTCTTAAACCTACAAACGAAAGTTACGTTGGAATGAAAGTTATTCCAATAGAAAAAATTGTTGGAAGCGAAGGCCGTTATCAGGATTTTGACAATAAATTTTTCCCAAAAAGTTCGCATCTTAAAAACCGATGGGAACACGTAGACGAAGCAATAATCAATTCAATAGAACTTCCTCCAATCAAAGTTTACGAAATTTCGGGGCTTTATTTTGTAAGAGACGGAAATCACAGAGTTTCGGTTGCAAAATCACGCGGAACCGAATTTATTGATGCAGAAGTTGTTTCTTTACAGAGCGAAATCAAGCTTAAACAGGTAAGAAATCTTAGCGATATTATCAGACAGATTATTATTTACGAAAAAAGAGTTTTCTATGCCGAAACAAATTTTGGCGACATTACCGAATACTGGTGTCTTGATTTTTCAACTCCGGGACGTTACGACGTAATTTACAATCATATTCTTACGCACAAATATTACATGAATCAAAAAGTTGAAGAAGAAATTACGATGGAAGAAGCCGTAGAATCCTGGTTTAAACGCGTATATCTTCCTATTGTAACAATTATCAGAGACAAGCACATTCTTCATAATTTTCCAAAAAGAACTCTTGGAGATATGTATGTTTGGATTGTTCGTTACTGGGATGATTTAAAACATAAATTCGGAAACGACATTCCTCTTGAAGAAGCCGTAATTGATTTTAACAGAACTTACAAACTTCCTTTTAAAAAGCGCATTCTTAATCAATTCAAGCGAATTTTCCTTAGAAAAGCAATCTATATGAATATTTCTGATACTGAATCTCTAAAAACTGATTAAATTTTTATAACAGGATTTTAGATGATTTTTAGAACATTAAAAACTTGACGGCGCAATATTTCAATGTTAAAATTACAAATAATTCTAGTGAATATGCCGAAAATATTTATTAGAAACTTCTTAAAGGAGAAAAAAATTGTCTTCTATTGACGCTTTTATACAGACACCTTTGCTTGTAAGCGCAATCCTTGGAATAGTCCTGTTTTTGTTCCTTCTAATTATAAAACTTAGAAACACTGCTAAGGTAAGTTTTATTTTTTATCTTGCAGACGGACTTCTGGTTGCCGGAGCATTTTATTCTTATCTTGCAGGGCACGTAATCTATTTTATTTTTTCTATTGTTATTGCCACCGCTGCTCTTGTACCATATTTGATTTTAAAAGCATTCGATAATCCACAGAAACGTGAAGCAAAAAGAGCCGCTAAATTTGCCGCAGAAAAAGCAGCCGCTCTTGAACAGAATGAATTTACTAAGCAGGCAATTGCCGAAATTGAAGCTAAAAACCAGCGAATTGCAGAAGTAAATAAAGACCTTATTTCTAACGTTTCAAAATTCTTCTCTGCCGATAACAGTATGGAAAACTTCCTTGAATACTGTAACAAGCTTATTACCGAAAAACTTTCAGCTGACGGTTGTGTAATCCTTATTGCTGATGATTATGATAATATGCTTGCAGTAAAATCGTTCACAGGAACTTTCCCTCCTCCATATAAATTGCCAGATGATTTACCGCACAAGCCAATCCGTGTAGAAACAAACCTTCGTTTTGCACAGTTCCCGCTTGAAGGAAACATTTTTGGCGAAATCTTTACTTCTGGAGAAGCACTTCTTGTTGAAGATTCTGTAAAAGAACCAAGAATTTACCAGAACGGACCAGAAGAATTCTTACGTTGCGGAAGTTACATTTTTGCTCCAATTAAACAGCAGAGCGGAACAGTCGGAATTCTTGCACTTGCACGACTTCCAGATAAAGCAAAATTTGATAAAGAAAACTTTAATTCAGCTTGTATTCTTGCAGATGCAATTTCTACTGCTATGTCTCCTTTGTACAGCTTCCTTGCTTATTCAGAAAAAACTGAACTTAATAAAGACGGTACAATTGCTACAAAATACCAGAAGAGTTTACTTCCACAAAAACTTCCTGTAATTCCAACTTTTACTTTGGGATGTTTTTCAAATGCAGCAGAAAATGTTTGTGGCGACTACTACGATGTTCTTATTTCAAGAAAAGACAGAATGTCGTTTGTAATGGCTGACGTTGCAGGAAAAGGCATGAACTCACTCGTTGTAATGATTATGATTCGTGCAATTTTGCGTCTTGCAGTTAATACAGCTCAGTCTGCTTCTACAATTCTTTCGTGGGCAAACCGTGGCATTTGTATTGAAAGTTCAAAAATTGACCACTTTGCCAGCGTTGCACTTATCAATTATGACAGCACAACAAACGAAATAGAAGTTTCTACCTGTGGAAATAATCCTGTTTTTGTGTATAATGCAGCAGACAAAACCATGAATCAGATTTCTACAGCTTCTGAGCCAATGGGTGTTGAAAAAGATACTGTTTTCAAAGATATAAGAATGAAACTTAATTCAGGTGACATTATTGTTACTTGTACAGATGGTTTGCTTGAATCACTTAATGAAAATGGTGTACAATATTCGATAAACAATCTTACTAAGGTTGTTACAAAGAATGCAAATTCAAATGCAAAAGAAATTTCAAACCGAGTAAAAGACGATTTGAAAAAATATTGCGGTACTGCTCAGCAATATGATGATCAAAGTCTCTTGGTTATTAAAATACAATAAATAAAGGAAAGGAGCTTCTTTATGGAACTTAAAATACGTAAAAATGGTGATGTTTACATCATCGACGTAACTGGAGAGATGGATCTTTACAACTCCTATAAACTCAAAGAGCTTGTTATGAAGATGCTGGAGAAAAATGTAAAGAATTTCGTAATCAATCTTGAGCAGGTTGATTACATTGACTCATCTGGAATTGGTGCGCTTATCTACATTTGTTCAACAATCAAAAAAATGAATTTGAAACTGGCAATTTCAAATATACATGGTTCAGTAAAAAAAGTTATTGAACTTACCAAGTTGATGGGTTACTTCCCTATCGCAAACAGTGTTGAAGAAGCATTGTTAATGGTAAAAGAATAATTTACGAATTCAGGTATATTTGGAGGATAAAATGACCGCAGAATTGAAAGAACTCAGATCGGATGAGAACGACCCATTATTTGATAAAACAAACATGTTGAAAAAGGAGTTTCCTTCAGATTTCAGACAGATTCGCTATTTTACATTGTTAATAGTGCAGTCAGCTCCTACAGAAATCAAGGAATTAAATCTTCTTGAACAGCAGATTAGTGAAGTAATCAAAAATGCAGTTAAACATGGTAATCACTGCGACATTAATAAAAAAGTAACAGTTTGGTATTCATTCAGTCCAACACACGCTCATATTATAGTTCAGGATGAAGGTGAAGGTTTCCAGGATTTGGAAAAATGGAACGACTTCAACAAAAAGCGTTTGGAATGTCTGCATAACAACGATTTTATGGAACTTTCAAATTACGTTTCATTCCGTACAAAAGAATCTGATAGCCAGGATGGTGGTAACGCTTTGTTTGCAGCTCTTGAATATTGGAACGGCGGATTTGTTTACAATGGAAAACGCAATGCTGTAGCAATGCTCAAAAAATATCAGCAGAAAGTTCACGGTGCTTTAAGAGACGGCGAATAAAAAATAATTTTTTGAATTAATAAAAACGGCTTCAGTTTTCTGGAGCCGTTTTTATTATTCTTGTGAGTTTTGTAAAATAAAATAATGAGTGCGAGTTTCGCGTAACGAAATGAAATGTGCTAGTTTTGCAACGCAAAATAAAATGTGCAAGTTTTTTTGCAATGCAAAAAAACTTGTTATTCAAACAAAAAGTCTTCAACAATTTTGTTGAAGGCTTTTTGTTTGAATGGAGATGGGGGGAATTGAACCCCCGTCCGAAAAAGTAAACCAGGTACATCTACAAGTTTAGTTATGCGAGGTAATTGTCGGGAGCCGGTAGCAGCATAACAAGCGTCGCCTCCGTATTCTGATTAAAAGTCCCTGTTAAAGACCAGAAACAGTAACAAGCAAGTCCCGATAAGGTAAAAGAACATCATCCAACGCGGAACAGGGCCGGATGGGTTCCTGCACGGCTACTTACGCAGCGAGTGCTTCTGCTTCGAAAGCTTCATCAGCTTCTTCTTCTTTTCTTGCGAAAATTGCAGTTATTTTTTTGTCAGTTTAAGGGACCTTCACCCCTACTTGCAGTACAAGATTTCCCAATTCCGTCGAAACCGGGACATCCCCAAAGTAAAATTGATGATAAATCAACAGAATGGAATTGTCAAGTAAAGAACGGTTCCTGTCAGCACGGTTATTATGGCAAAACAAGATTATTATATAATCAAAGATTTTTGTATTATTTTTTGACTTTGCTTTTATTTTAAACTGTGGTAGGCTATAAGATACTATGAAAATAACAAGTATTAATATTTCAGAATTTAATTGCACAGATATCACTCTTCTCGATTCATATTATGCAAACATCACTCAGAAAATGGTAAATTTTCTGAATACTTTTAATCCAGATAAATTACTTTATAACTTTAGGAAAACTGCGGGACTTCCAAATAAAAAAGCTTCAATTTCGTATGGCGGCTGGGAAAATTCCAGAATTGGCGGGCATACGATGGGACACTTTCTTACGGCTGCGGCTCAAGCAGTTGCAAGAGGCTACGGAAATTGTAAAGGCCCAGATGGACTTACTTTGGAGCAGAGACTTTCTTACCTTATAGATTCTCTTGAAGAATGCCAGAACGCACTTGGAACAGGCTTTATTTTTGGTGCAACAATGGCAAATCCAGAAAATCCTATTCTTCAATTTGAAAAACTTGAAAAAAAGGATTACAACGACACATGGGTACCCTGGTATACAATGCACAAAATTCTTGCAGGACTGGTGGAAACTTATAAACAAACAAAAAATCACAAAGCGCTGGAAATTGCAGAAAAACTTGGTGAATGGATTTACAACCGAACTTCTGCGTGGACCGATGAAGTTAGAAACAATGTCATTTGTGTTGAATTTGGCGGCATGAATGATTGTCTTTACGAACTTTTTAAGGCTGCAGAATCTGACGGTTACAAAAACTCTGAACATTTTTATAAAGCGGCACACATTTTTGACGAAGAATGGCTTTTTAGTCACGTGGAAGCAATTGTAAACAGGCACGCTAATACAACAATTCCAAAATTTGTTGGAGCTGCAAACCGTAGTATGATTCTTTTTGAAAAAGGTGAATCAGAAGAAGCAAAAAAATCTCTTGAATATTGTAAAAATTTCTGGGAAGAAGTTATAAATCACCATACCTATATAACGGGCGGAAACAGCGAATGTGAACATTTTGGACTTCCAGACATTCTTGATGCAGAACGAAGTAACACAAACTGCGAAACCTGTAACACTTACAATATGCTAAAGCTTTCCAGAATGCTTTTTATGATGACTGGCGAACGCAAATTTGCAGATTACTACGAAAATACATTTTTAAATGCAATCATGGCATCTGTAAATTCAGAAAATGCAATGACAACTTATTTTCAACCGATGGCAACAGGATGTTTTAAAACTTACTGTAATCCTGATGTTGATAAAAACTTTTTCTGGTGCTGCACTGGAACCGGGCTTGAAAATTTTACAAAATTGGGTGATTCATTTTATTTTCATGATGAAAAAACGCTTTATGTAAATATGTATGTTTCTTCAAGTATAAAATGGGATGAAAAAAATTGTACAATCTCACAAAGAACTGAAATCCCAGAAAATGATAAAGCTGAATTTGTTGTAAAAATTGATTCTGCCCCACACGCCTCTTCACATTTCACTGTTGCTTTCAGAATTCCAGACTGGACATCTGAGGAATTTGCTGCCAAATTAAACGGACAGGAAATCAGTACAGGGGCGAAAAATATTGCTGGCGGAGTTGAATCAGAAGTAAAAATCAAAAACGGCTATCTTTATATTACCCGCGAATGGCAAAGCAACGATAAAATTGAACTTACACTTCCAATGACAATCAAAGCATACGGATTGCAGGACAGCAAAGGAAAAACATTTGGTTTTAAATACGGTCCAGTAGTTCTTGCGGCAGAACTTGGAAGCGATGACAATATGAAACATGGAATTGTTGGTGTTCAGTGTGATGTAAGTGCAAATAAAATTGTCTGCAAGCAGGAAATGCCTTTAAGCGGAAACTACGGCGGAACAAGCAATCTTAGTATTCTTGAAGGCGAAATTCTTAAAATTCAAGCGGGAACTGTAGAAGATTTTATGAAAAATCCTATGGCTCACTTTGAACAAGTGGAATTGTCGCAAATAAAAGGCGGATTAGAAAATAATTCTTCTTTACATTTCCGCTTAAAAGATACAGATTTTCCTGGCGATTTGATTTTTTCGGCTTATAATAGAATTAACAAAGGTCGTTATGGAATTTACTGGGTTTTCGTTGCAAGTTCACAAGAAAAAGAATTTGAACTTAAATCGGCATATCATCCTGACGAAAGCGAGATTTATATAGAAGGAATTGGAATTGGATACGGAGCTCAGACAGAAGGAAACGAAAATCAATATCCTTACTTAAAAGAAGCAAATTCTGTAGCCGATCCACATGAACTTACAAGATTTGCAAAAGCAGGCGGATATTTTTCTTACCAGATTGCAGTAAAACCAGGAGCTAAAAATCTTCTTGTCTGCACATTCTTAAAATCTGATAATGGAAAATCAATTTGCATAAAGGCGGCCGCAAACACAGATTCCTCTGATTTGCAAGAAAAGGCGTCTGAAATTGCAAAAACAACTTTAAATTACACTGGAGAAAGCGAAAAATATACGCTTAAATTTGAAATTCCAGATAGTATTATAGAAGAATCACAAGAAGAACAAAACAAAGACAAAAAACACATAAGAATAAGTTTTTCTTCCTGCGATTCAAATGATTCAGCACGTTTATGTGCGCCTGTAAAAACTGTTTACAAACTAAAAAAGGACTAAAAATGAACAAATTAAATTTACCAAAATATTTTGGCAAGTATTGGTTTGCCTACCTTACAGCAATTATAGCTATGCTTGCGGGCACACTTTTAGATATGATTGCTCCAAAAATTGTGCAGCACATAGTTGACGATGTAATTGTTGCCAGAAATATGGATTTACTTATGCCTCTAATCTGGGGAATTCTTGGAATTGGTATCGGACGATTTATTTTTCAGTATACAAAGGAATTTTTGTGCGACTGGTGTGGAAGTAAAATTGCTTCGGAAGTAAGAATCAATCTTTTTCAGAAAATTCAAAGTCTTTCGGCAAACTTTTTTGACGGTATAAATTCTGGTGAATTGATGAGCCGTGTAAAAGACGACGTTGACAGCATCTGGAATATTGCGGCTTTTATGGGCATTTTGATGGCAGAAGTTGTGGTACGCGTTGTAAGCGTTCTTTATTTTATGTTCAATATGAACGTTTGGCTTGCAATTATCCCGACTTTAGGAATGATTGGTTCTGCAATTGTAGCCTTTTTAATGGAAAAAAAGCTTGATAATCTTTTTGGTGCAGTTGCTCAGGAAAATTCCGAATTGAATAACACTGCAGCAGAAAATCTTGCGGGAGTTAGAACTGTAAAGGCTTTTGCTCGTGAAGGCTTTGAAATCAACAAATTCCACAAGCATAACCAGAAATATTACGAGCTGAACATTGATTTAAGCCGCGTTTTTGTAAAATTCAATCCGATTATCCAGATTATTACGCGAAGTCTTGTTGTAATTATTTTGCTGATTGGCGGCTACCTTGTTATAAAAGGGAATCCACTTGAAGGCGGAAAAAAGCTTTCTATTGGTGAATTGATGGCTTTCTTACAGTATGCAGGAAATATTGTCTGGCCTATGGAAATGCTTGGCTGGCTTGCAAACGGATTTTCACAGGCAAAAGCTTCGGTAAAACGCTTGAATAAAATTTATGAACAGCTTCCACAGATTACAGACGAATCACAACTTGCAGACGCAACAAAAAATGATCCGGATTTTACTACAGCCCTGCTCTCACCTTTTGATTTGAACGGCGAAATCTCTTTTGAACACGTAAGCTACAAGGCAAAACCTCCGGTAAAAACTGATGATGATGAAGAAGATGATAAAAAAGCACCGAATAAACACACAGATGAAAGCAAAGAAAAAACAGATGAAGAGCCGCGGGAAATTCTTCATGATGTAACATTTAGCATAAAGGCAGGACAGACTCTTGGTATTATGGGTGCAACAGGTTCTGGAAAAACTACAATCATAAATCTTCTTAAACGAATGTATGATGTTTCGGAAGGTTCTATAAAGATTGATGGAATTGATATTCGTGAACTTCCGCTTCCAACTTTAAGAAGGTCTATTGCATGTGTAATGCAGGATATTTTCTTATTCAGTGACACAATTGACGGAAACATTCGGCTTGGTGCAAAAGAAAGCATGACAACGGCTCAAGTTCGGGCAGCCTTGGAAGCATCTCACAGTGCTGAATTTGTAGATAAAATGGCTGAACAGGAAATGACAGTAATTGGTGAACGTGGAATTGGTTTAAGCGGCGGACAAAAGCAGCGAATCACAATTGCACGAGCGCTTGCAAGAAAAACTCCAATTCTTGTTCTGGATGATTCAACTTCGGCACTGGACACAGAAACCGAACAGGAAATTCAGGGCGTTCTTGCTGATTTGCACGGAATGACAAAAATTATAATTGCACACCGAATAAGTGCGGTGCGTAAGGCAGATAAAATTATAGTTTTGGATGGCGGACGGATTACGGAAGAAGGCACTCACGAGGAACTTTTAAAACTCGGAGGGCTTTATAAAGAGACATACGATTCCCAATATGGAGAGTAATTATGAACAGTTATAAACAAGACGAAAAAACAGAAAAAAAATCGAAATTTTCTACGATGCCAAGGCTTTTTTCTTACCTTTTGGCCTATAAAGGTCGCATTATTGCGGTTTTTGCGCTTATGGCTTTTGGAACGGTGGTAGATTTAATAAATCCGCTTTTGCAGGAACGGGCAATCGATAATTACATTCTTCCGGGCGATATTCCGGGCTTGATTAAAATTGTAATTCTAGGGGCTGTTTTGAATATTCTTACGGTAATTGCAATAAAAATCCGTATGCTCTTGATGGCAAAAACAAGTAACAAGGTTATTCAGAATTTACGGCAGCAGCTTTACGACCACATTCAGGGGCTTGATTTAGCATTTTTTGACAGCAGGCCTTCGGGAAAGATTTTAGCACGAATTATTGGTGATACAAACTCGCTTAAAGACATTATCGAAAACGCAGTTACAACTTTAATTCCGAATATGGTTACGGTTATTGCGGTTTTAGTAATTATGTTTATTAAAAACTGGAAGCTTGCCCTTGCCGCTTTGTGCAGTTTGCCATTTATGATTGCGGGCATTTTCTTAATTTCTGTAATGGCTGAAAAACACTGGCGCGCAAAAAGACAAAAATCTTCTAATATGAACGCTTTTATTAACGAAGATTTGAGCGGAATCAAAATTATTCAGAGTTTTAGAGCTGAAACTGAAACCGATAAAACCTTCCAGGAACTTGTCTGGGATGACAGAAAAGAATTTATTCGTGCGGTACGCTGGTGCGACGGCTTTGGTTCTTGGATTGATATTTGCTGGAGCGTTGGAACGGCGGCACTTTATCTGGTAGGAATTAAGTTTTTAGGAATTGATAACGTTTCTATTGGTACTTATATTGCCTTTGGTTCTTATGTAAGTATGTTCTGGCAGCCGATTATGAACTTGAGTAATTTTTATAATCAGTTTGTAAATGCGGCAAGTGGTGCTGAACGTATTTTTGAAATTATTGACACAAAGGCTTTTGTAAAAGATAAAGACGGAGCCCAAGCCCTTCCACCAATTAAAGGCTCGGTTCAGTTTAAGGACGTTACTTTTGGTTATGATGAAGAAAAGAAAGTTCTGCAGAATGTAAGTTTTGATGTTACGGCGGGAGAAACGATTGCACTTGTAGGACCAACTGGAGCTGGAAAATCGACAGTTGTAAATCTTATAAGCCGTTTTTACGACATTGATTCGGGCTCGCTTTGCATTGACGGAAAAGATGTTCGCGATGTTCAGCTTGAAACCTTGCGAACTCAAATGGGCATAATGACTCAGGATAATTATATTTTCTCTGGAACAATCCGTGAAAACATAATGTACGGAAAACTTGACGCTACCGAAGAAGAAATGATTGCCGCAAGTAAGGCTGTTCACGCTGATGATTTTATCCGCAATTTACCAGATGGATACGATACAAAACTTACTGCCCGCGGTGGAGAACTTTCGAACGGACAAAGACAGCTTGTAGCTTTTGCAAGAACCATGCTTTCTAACCCAAAGATTTTAATTTTGGATGAGGCAACTTCGAGCATAGACACAAAAACAGAGCTTTTAGTTCAGGCTGGCATTTCTTCCATGCTGAAGGGACGAACAAGTTTTGTAATTGCCCACCGCCTTTCTACAATTCAGAATGCCGACCGCATTTTTGTAATTGACCAGGGTGGCATTATAGAGTCTGGTACACCGGCAGAGCTTATGGCAAAGAAAGGTGCCGACGACAAGCTGCGTCAGGCCCAGTGTGCATAGGCCTTTGACAAACCAGCTTGCATAGCTTTGTCATTCCCTGCAACCTTATTGTCATTCCCGGGCTTGACCCGGGAATCTCTATTAATGTTGAGATTGTCGGGGCAAGCCCGACAATGACACAATTTCCCGGAACTTTGTCACTTCTCTCGTCTTTTTCCCCAATATGTGTTATACTGATAAAACGTTTAACCAAAGGAGAATTATAAAATGAAAAACCAATGTTTTAATCCATATATGCCGTCATGGGAATATGTTCCTGATGGCGAACCACATGTATTCGGCGACAGAGTTTATGTATTTGGTTCGCACGACCAGTTTAACGGTGCCGTTTTCTGTCTTGGAGACTATATCTGCTATTCGGCTCCAGTTACTGATCTTACCGACTGGCGCTACGAAGGCGTAATTTACCGCAAGGACCAGGATCCTGCTCAGGACGGAAGAATGGTTTTGTATGCTCCGGATGTTGTAGTTGGCCCGGATGGACGCTATTACCTTTATTATGTTTTTGATAAAGTAGGCTTTGTTTCTGTTGCAGTCTGCGACACTCCTGCCGGCAAATACGAGTTTTACGGCCATGTTCATTATTCAGACGGAACAAGACTTGGAGACCGCAAGGGTGATATGCCTCAGTTTGACCCGGGCGTACTGCGAGAAGGAGATAAAACCTATCTTTATACAGGTTTTAGCGGACGCCACATGAAAGACCGCATTGGTGCCATGGCAACAACCCTTGGTCCTGATATGCTTACTATAATAGAAGAACCTGTTGTAATTGCCCCTGGTGATATGTATGTAGACCTTAAGTCTCCGTCAGAGGTTACAACAGGCTGTCCTTACCCGCTTAAATCAATTGAAAACTGGAGCGGCTTTAAGGGACACGCTTTTTTTGAAGCTCCATCCATCCGAAAAATAGGCGACACCTACTATTTTGTTTATTCCAGCGAAGTTATGCACGAGCTTTGTTATGCAACCAGCAAATCGCCAAGAGACAATTTTGTTTACCGCGGTGTAATTGTAAGTAACTGTGATATGCACATAGATTCTTACAAGCCTGCTGATATGCCTGCTGCTTACGGGGCAAACAATCACGGTGGTTTTGAAAAAATCAATGGCGAATATTATATGTTTTACCACCGTCACACAAACGGCAACTGGTATAGCCGCCAGGGCTGTGCAGAAAAAATTAAGGTGCTGCCGGATGGTTCCATTCCTCAGGTCGAAATTACTTCCTGCGGTTTGAACGGAGGCCCGCTCCCGGCTCAGGGTGAATATCCTGCATACATTGCCTGCAATATATTCAACGCAGAAAAACCAAGTCCTTATGTGGGGCCAATGCAGGCAAAAATCACTCAGGACGGACGCGATGGTGACGAAGAACTAGGCTACATTGTAGACATTACCGACAAAACAACAATTGGCTTTAAGTATTTTGATTTTAAAGATGTGCACAAACTTAGTCTGGTTGTCCGTGGCTACATGCACGGCGCCTTTGAAATCCGCAACAAATGGGATGGCCCTGTCCTTGGCACCCTAAAATGCGAATCTGCCAACTTCTGGGAGCCTGACACCATAGAAATAGACTTCCCGGACGGCATCCACGCACTTTACCTTACCTGGGTAGGCGGCGGAAATGCTCAGTTAAAGAGTATCAGGTTTAATTAATAGTTGCCACACTCGACGGAATAATAATATTCTTACCGTTTCTCTGGTACTGCTTGGGCGTGCACTTCATATAGCTTTTAAAGGTTTTGGAAAAATACTGAACTGTGTTAAAGCCGTTTTCGGTGGCAATTTCTGTAATGTTTTTGGAAGTGTAGATTAAATCAAGGCATGACTTTTCTATTCTATATTTATTGATGTAGTTGGTAAGGTTCATGCCTGTATTTTTTTTAAACAGACGAATAAAGTGGCTCTTGCTGTAAGAGGTTATTTTTAGTACATCATCCAGAGAAATATTTTCCCGGTAATGGTCGCGGATATAAGCAATGGTAACATCAATGGCATTAACCGTATGCCCTTTTTCTGTTCTTATGTTATCTGTAATTTCTACATATTGATTTGTAAGAATGACGCAGGAGATTATATCAAACAAAACCGATTTTACAAAAAGCTCATGGCCAAAGGTTTCATTTTTAACAAATTCTGTTGCATCGCGCAGCTTCATCAAAACTGCATCAGGAAGCTTTATAAACCGCGAAACTCTTATGCTGTCCAAGGTGTTGCGGACGGGTTCTCCCTGTGGCCCTAATACGGAGCTGTCAAAAACCATGGCATAATAATGATATTCTGTTTCCTTGATTTTTTTTACATAGTGATTTGTGCCCGGATGAATAAAAATAACGTCTCCTGCTTTTGCTGTGGTAACGGTATCATCAATTCCAAACTCTACGGAACCGCTGTCTAAATAGAAGATTTCGTATTCTATGTGATGATGTGACTGCTCTATGTAGGCATTGCGAGAAAAAAGGCCTATAGGAAATTCACTTGAACCGCGGTTAAAGTTTTCGTATCTGTATGCCATGTAACTCCCGGGGTTGCTCCAATGGACTTTCCCCTAAAATCTATTATATCACACTTTTATATAAAATGAGAATAAATTGTAAAAAATGTGAAACTTTAAGTGTATTTTTATCTTTGGATGAGAATGATAATAATTTTAATTCAAGTAAGTAAACCTAAAAATTGCTATCGCAATTTTTTTAACGGTTTGCTATTGAACACCGGCCGCCAGCGGCCTTACACAGGAGATTTACAAATGTTACGAATTGCAAAAACTAAATTTGGTAAGATTGAAGGGCTTCCTGCTGCAGACCCTAGAATCACTTCTTTTAAGGGCATTCCTTTTGCAAAGCAGCCGGTTGGAAACTTAAGATGGCATGCACCTGTTCCTCTGGATGATGCAGATAAATGGGAAGGTATTATGCAGGCCTACAAGTTTTCACCAATTCCGGTACAGCCTACACCTTATTATGATCCAAACGATATTTATTGCCGTGAATGGTCTGTAGACAAGGATATTCCTATGGGAGAAGATTGTCTTACAGTTAATATATGGACATCTGCCAATGCTGCAGACGAAAAGCTTCCGGTTTATTTCTGGATTTATGGCGGCGGCTGGCAGACCGGTTTTACTGCAGAGATGGAGTTTGACGGAGAACGCATTGCCCGCCGTGGAATTGTAGTTGTTACTGTAAATTATCGTCTTAATATGTTTGGATTTCTTTGTCACCCCGAAATTACTGCAGAGAATCCTGAACAGCCGGCCAATTTTGGTCTGCTTGATCAGAGATGTGCCATGCAGTGGGTTAAAGACAACATCAGCGCATTTGGAGGGGATCCGGAAAATATTACAATAGGAGGACAGTCTGCAGGTGGTGGCAGCGTTTTGAATCAGATTGCTTTTGGAACACAGGGCATTTTTAAGCGTGCAATTGTTCACAGCGGAATGTTCTATTCTCCTGACAACAGCTTTTTCCGCCAGAAAAACCTTGCCGAAGCAGAGCAGTGCGGCGTAGATTTCTTTAATTTTATGGGAGTAAAAAATCTGGCAGAAGCCCGTGCCCTTGACACCCAGACCCTGCGCAAAAAATGGGATGAATACGGTGGTCATGCAAAATCAATTGCAACCTGGACTCCAATTTGTGATGAAAAATTTGTAAAAGGAGACTTTTTTGCACTTTTGCAGAAAGGTGAAGTTGAGCCGGTTCCTTTAATTCTGGGACATACTACAGATGAATTTTTGTTCCCTGCAGATCCTTCAAAACCGGAAGGTCCAAAGATTCAGCCGCTTGCTATTGCAGTTCAAAAATATCAGGAGTTTCTGGAGCAGACCGGTAAAAAAGCTGATAACTGGTATTATGTATTTGATGTTCCAATTCCGGGCTGGGATAACCCGGGTACCTTCCATTCTGTAGACTTGTGGTTCTGGTTTGAAACTCTTGCCAAATGCTGGAGACCATTTAAGGGCATGCAGTACGATGTTTCGCGCAAAATGTGCAACTATTTGTGCAACTTTGTAAAAACCGGTAATCCAAACGGAAAAGACTGTGATGATGCACCGCTCCCGGAATGGAAAACTTACACCTGTGCAGACACTAACAAGATGATTTTCAACACAGATGCACAGCCGGTAAAAATGTAGTTGCGGGACCCTTGAACAAAGACGTGGGGTCCCTGAACAAAGACGAGGGGTCCCTGAGGCTCTCGAAGGGCCCTGGAAAATTTTCTTATGAATCCTAAGAAAATTCTCAGAAATGAGACTATAATATAAAAAATACGATAGTATAGATGTATTTTTTATAAAAATCACATCTAAACTATATGTGATAAGGGTGTAACGTTTAACTGTGCGCTTTATGTATTTAAAAAAAGTTTCTGTAGTTGTAGTGATTGCGGCTATGTGCTTTCTTTGTGCAGCTTCTTTGCTTTCATGCAAACGAAAGTCCGCCCTGTCAAATGAGGGACAGATGAATTCGTGGGCAGGAGCAGCAGAAAGCCTAAAAGAGGCTATAGCTCAGGAGACAGCAGAAACGGGAAATCCGGATGATATCCCTGTTCAGTACCGGGTAAAGGTAGAAAATGGGGGCACCATCGAAAAGATATCTTATAACACTAAGGACTACTTTGGTGATAAGGGAGAAATAACCAAGCAGGCCTATGTGTATCTGCCGGCCGGATATGACGGAACAAAGCAATATGGAGTTTTGTACCTGATGCACGGAATTGGCGGAGACGAATCCGAGTGGGGGATGACGGGAGATAATTCCATGGTTAAAAAAATCATGGATAATCTTACTGCCAGGGGTGAAATCGAATCGTTTATAATAGTTACTCCGAACGGGCGTTCAAGCCGTAATTACGGTAAAGATGGCTCCGATTTTAATTCTTTCTATGTATTTGGAAGTGAATTAAGAAACGACCTTATACCGTATATGGATAGTCACTATGCAACCTTTGCCGGCAGAGAGTACCGTGCGATGGCGGGACTTTCAATGGGTGGTATGCAGACTATCAATATCGGAATTTGTGAATGCCTGGATTTGATAAGCTGGTTCGGTGCTTTTTCGGCTGCCCCGACATCTTACCAGAGTACAAGGATTGCTTCCTGTTTAGAAAGTAATCCGGAGCTCAGAATCAACTTTTTCTACAATATTTGTGGAAAAGA
>JAILCM010000141.1 GCA_024680155.1 Treponema sp. | reverse complement strand
GGAATTACAACGTTTTCAAAATATTTCATCAAAAAGTCGTGGAAATATCTGTTTATTAAATATTTCTCGGTATTTTCAAATTTCTTTTTGCCTTCTTCATTCAAAACTACAGCCGCAGCCAAAAACTGACGAACATCACTTGTCATTGCAACAACTTTTACATCGTTTACAAGCCCTGTTTCCAAAAGACGATTTTCAACTTCGGTCATAGAAATTCGCTTTTCTTCAATTTTTACAATCGAATCTGAACGTCCTTTTAAAAGGAATTTTCCACCCGGCATCATTTCTGCCAAATCTGCAGTTGCAAAACCTTCCGGATTTTTGATATACGGAGAAATGATTCTTAAACAGCCGTCATCTCCAATCCAGATTTTTGCGTTATCAAATGGAGTCCAAACAAGTCCGTCTTTATCCTGCTGACGATACGCAATTCCCGAAGTTTCAGTTGAACCATAAACTTCAAGCGGATAAAAATTGAACAATTTGCCAGTCTTAACCGCAAGTTCCGGACTAACTGCACCACCTGAACTAAAAATCCAGACGTTTTTCATATCAAGTTTGTCTTCAACTTCTACAGTGCGTTTTAAGAATGCCGGTGTTGCAATTATAATGTAAGTTTCATCCGTCATTTTTTCAAATTCTTCCGGGAATTCTACACGATAACGGCGGAACGGAACTCCAAGCGTAAACGGCAGCGAAATTCCAAACAAAAATCCGTAAATATGATGCTGACTTACAGTTGTTACAAGCTTGCGGGCACAAATTTCTTTAGCCCATTTTGAAATAATAAACGCGTTGTCTTCTTCAAATTCCTTCATTCTCTGAGGAACGGCTTTTGGCTTGCCTGTACTGCCCGAAGTAAACATAAAAATTCTGGTTTCTTCTGAATTAATTGCAGGTGCAGTTCGGATTTGTTCTTCTGATGGAAGCGGTGCGTTTTCTACAACTGAAGGAATAAAACAGAAATCTTGAGCCGCCTGATTTTCTGAAGCCGCTGGATTTTGCGCCCTCGGAGTTTGGTTCTGGTCGGTAATAAATTCCATTCCAGGTTTGCGAACTTCCTTCATAAAAGATTCAGTAATATTTTGGGTAAGATAAACCGCTTTTTTACACTGGAGTAAAGCAACAAAAGTTACCAGAAAATACCAGTAATCTTCGCAATGCAAAATCCATTCATCACTGTTTTTAGAGTTAATAAACTGCCGCATTTTTGCAGTTTCGCAGAGAAAATCTTTCCAGGTTTTATATGTTTTTTTAGACCAGATGTCATCAAAGCAGAGAATGTAATCATCCGTTCTTGAATCGGCCTTGAATTTAGTAATAGAAAAGCAATTAGTCATTTTATTTATTATAGAACAGAACAGAAAAAATTTCTACAAATTTAAGCTGGCATAAAAAAACGCCTCTCCGCAAACGGAAGAAGCGTTCTCTTTAGTTCAAGCCTATTGTAAAAACTTATGCCATGTATGGAACAAGTGCGTCTACAACATCCTGAATTGTTTTTACTGTCTTGAAGATTGATGGATCTACGTTACCTTTATCAGCAGGCATATATTCCTTCATTTTTACGATAAGGTCGATTGCATCGATTGAGTCCAAATCAAGGTCATCACCAAGAAGAGCATCAGGAGTTACATCTCCTTCATCAAGCTCAAATTCAGAAACAAGAATGTCTTTTACTTTTGCAAAAATTTCGTCTTTAGACATACTATTCTCCTTTTTCCTTTGTTATATATTCAGCCAATGCATTAACAGATGCAAAGTGCTGTTTATTATCTGCACTTTCAGAAGAAAATTTAACACCAAACTTCTTTTTAAGGGCAACGCCAAGTTCAAGAGCGTCAATCGAATCCAAGCCAAGACCTTCACCAAAAAGAGGCTCATCATCTACAATATTCTCAGGTGCAATATCTTCAAGCTGCAAAGAAGAAATGATAACTTCCTTTATCTCTTTTTTTAAGTTTTCGTCAGCCATTTGTATAATTATCCTTTCTTTAAAACTAGTTATCTTAATATTATATTGGAATCTTTGAATAAATGCAACACGCACCCAGCCCGCCAACACTTCCAAATTTTTCAAAAACGCTTTATAATTTATATCAATTATTTTCTTGGAGTTAACTTTTTATGGATTCTTCTTTTTACGATTTTAACAAGTTTAAGACTGATAATATTCGCGCAGTTGACGCAAAATTTGAAGCACAGAAAATCGCATTTGCACCGTTGGCTTTTCAGGCTATAAAAGCAATGCTCAATCTTGGAATTATGCAGGCAATTTCGGATGCCGGTGACGAAGGTATTAGCCGCAAAGAATTGGCACAAAAAACTGGAGTTTCGGAGTATGGAGTTGGTGTTCTTTGCGAAATGGCTCTTGGAATGAATGTTATCAAAGTTACAAAAGATTCTGAATCTGACCCAAAAACCGAAAAATTTGTTCTTGGAAAAATTGGCTGGATGCTTTTGGAAGACGACCTAACTAAAGTTAATTTCTGGTTTACAAATGACATCTGTTATGAAGGTGCTTGGGATTTGGAAAAATCTGTAAAAAACGGCAAACCGGAAGGATTAAAAGTTTTTGGCGACCAGTGGACTACAGTTTACGAAGCCCTTTCCACCCTGCCAGAAAAAGCTAAAAAAAGCTGGTTTGATTTTGACCATTTTTATTCTGATATTGCATTCCCAGAAGCTCTTCCTATTGTTTTTGCTAAAAAACCAAAACACATTCTTGATATTGGTGGAAACACTGGAAAATGGTCTTTAACTTGCTGCCGCTACAATCCTGATGTAAAAATGACAATCTGTGATTTACCGGGACAGGCTAACGTTGCCAAAAAGAATGCCGCTGATGCAGGTTTTGCTGACCGCGTTGATTTTAGCATGGGAAACGTTCTTGAAGAATCGACAAAACTTCCAAAAGACCCAGATGCCGTTTGGATGAGCCAGTTCCTTGACTGTTTTAGCCTTCATCAGGTAACAAAAATTCTTAAAAAAGTTCACGAAGCTGCAAACGAAAATACAAATGTCTGGGTTTTGGAACCACTTTGGGATCAGCAGAAATTTGAAGCAAGTTCTTACTCTTTAATGGGAACTTCGCTTTATTTTACTTGTATTGCAAACGGAAACAGCAAAATGTACCGCTTCCAGGAACTTGTAGATGCAATTGAAGAAGCTGGATTTAAACTTGATTGTGCACATCATAATCTTGGTTCAAACGCTTATTCTTTGCTTTGCTTTAAGAAAAAATAGGATTTTCGGGATTTAAAGAATTTTATGAAAGAACTTTATATTTCGAATGTTTGTGCCTGGGCTCCCGGACTTTACGATGATGTAGAAAATTGGAAGGCTTGGAAAGAAGGAAAAATGGAGATTTCCGCTATAAAGGAATCTCCAAAACTTGAATATACCGACCCGCTTTTCCGCCGCCGTTTAAGCCAGATTACAAAAATGACCGTTCACGTAATTCACACGCTTCTGGAAAAAACTGGTGCAGACAACAATTCTACAGGTACAGGCATCTCTAAAGAAACAAAAATTAATTTTATTTCTTTGCGTGGTGAAATTGAACGTGAATTTACAATAAATAAATCTCTTATAGAAGACGGAACAATTCTTCCGGCAGGATTTTCGCTTTCGGTTTTTAATACTCCAGTAGCTTCGGCAACACTTGCATTTGGTTTAAAGGGCGGTTACACGGTAATTTTTCCTTCAAAAGGAAACTTTGATTCCGCACTAAAAAATGCAGTTGCACCCGTTCTTGCTGGAACCGAAAAACAAATAATTCTTGTTTATGCAGACGAATTTGTTCCAGACTACTACGGAGACAAACGCCCTGAACAAAATATTCCGTTTGCTTTTGCGGCCATAGTTTCTACAGAGCCACTATCCAACAATACTAGCAATAACAATTCTGCAGAAGCCCCAGCTTGTGATTCCAGCCGCGTTCTAAGTTTAGATTCAATTTACATTTCTCCTGTAGACTTCTTAAAATTAATTCTTTAAAGTTTGGGATGGTTATCTGAATGGCTAAATCAAAACAAGAAAAAGAAGAAATTGAAGCACGCTACGGTCACAAAGATTTACCAAAAATCAAAAATATTTTCTTATATCCATATTTTTGTCTTGTAAAAATTGGCGCATACATCTTTTTTGGAACAGGCGCTGTAATTCTTGCTATTTTTGTTTTCCCATTCATCAGACTTTTTGCCAGCCGTAAAGATAAAGATTTTGGAATTACTGCCCGCGCTTATGTTTCTCACACATTCCGCTGGTTTTTAAAAATACTTTCTGGATTTGGCGGTTCACGATTAAAAGTTGAAGACCGAATGGCTTACCGAAACATTCACGGAAAAATCATCATTGCAAACCATCCGTCTATTCTGGATTTTGTTTATATAATGTCGCTTGTTCCAAATTCAACTTGTATTGTTCGCGGAAGCCTTACAAAAACCCCACTTGCAGGTGTAATTAAACAGGCATACATCACCAATTCAACAGATTTTGACGAACTTTGCTCTGAATGTAAAAAAGTTACCGACCAGGGCTGCAACGTTATAATTTTCCCGGAAGGAACACGAACTCCACGCCACGGAAAAAACAATTACAAAAAAGGTGCTGCACGAATTGCACTTTATTGCGGTTGCGATGTTCAGCCTTTGTTTATTGGTGGAACCGACAAATACGGACTTGGAAAACACGATCCATTCTGGTCATATAATCACGTTGAACGCTATCTTTATGATATAAAAATGCTCCCTGTAATTCCAACACAAGAATTCAAGGAGCTTTCGGAACCAATTGCGGCAAAGCATCTTACCCAAAAAATGGAAGAAGTAATTAACGCTGCAGGCCAGGATTACGATAAAATCCACACAACTAAAACGGTAAATAATTACTAATATCGTTTACACATAAATTTCAATTTTTCTTCCAGTGGTTTGATACTGGTAGTAGCGGACACCGGCGGCATTCATCAATCTTTTTGACGCTTCTACTGATGGAGTTCCATCATACTTGTTGCTTGCGTAAACTACTGTTTTAATTCCAGACTGAATTATAGCTTTTGCACATTCATTGCAAGGAAAAAGTGTTACAAAAATTTTGCAGCCTTCAAGACTTCCGCCACGATAATTTAAAATTGCGTTTAATTCGCTGTGTGTAACGTAAGCGTATTTTGTTTCAAGTGCATCACCTTCGCGGGCCCAAGGAAAATCATCATCTGAACAGCCGCGCGGAAAACCGTTATAACCCATTGAAAGAATTTTGTTGTCCTGACTTACAATACAAGCACCAACCTGAGAATTAGGGTCCTTTGAACGGAAACTTGCCAGATATGCAACTCCCATAAAATATTCATCCCAGGAAATGTAGTCGTTTCTTTTTAATTTTATATTTTCCATAGAAAGATTATAACACAGAAATATAATTCCTAAAAGAAAATTCTCTGATTTCTGGTTTCGCGGAATTCAAGACGGTTTAAATTGGCCCGCTTCATAACTTCTTCAAAATTTTCGTTACGCTCGTGGATTGCATAACCAACAGTAACAAAAGGAAGTTCACGCATTTCGTAAGTCTTTTTTACAATTGAATGGAAGAATTCATCATTAACGTCTTCTATATTAATAGAAGTATGTTTAATTATACAGCAAAAATCAGTTCCCGTCATTCTGTAACAAACGCCGTATTTTTTATAAAAATTCCTGATTTTTTCGGCAACAACGCTAATACATTCATCGCCAGTTTCTATTCCATAAATTTCGTTTACATTTTTAATGTTATCAATTCCAAAAATTACAAGAAGATACGGATGCGATAATTGTGCAACATCTTTCTGGAACATTTTTTGATTAAGCATTAACGTAAGCGGGTCAACCTGATCAAAAAGGTCATTTTTATAAACGTAATAAACCAAAAGTGCAATTGTCGTTACAAGATATTTTACATGAACATCAGGAACAAAAACTCCCATCAAAAATCCTAACACAAAAAGAATGCTCGTAAGCAAAAGCAAGATTTTATTTTTAATTTGGAATCGCAGCGCAAGGTAAAGATTTTCCAGAATAAGATAAAGCAAGCCGGTTACAGAAGCAACAATATAAACCGGGAACATTACATCGCGGGAATAAACGTTGTTTTCATCAATAAGGAAAATACTCTTTTTAAAGAAAAGCGAAATCAAAAAAAGAAAACCATAAACAGTGCTTATAATAAACGAAACTCTATATTTTCTTTCTTCGACAATTGTATTTGCAATTAAAACAGGAATTATTGGAACAAAAGTAAATTCCAGATAATGCATTGCATAATTTAGCCATCGGTAGGAAGGATTTCGACTCTGGAAAATATACAACGCAACAAATTCTACAACAACAAGCCCAATCGTCATAAAACTGATAAAAACAAAATTTCCTTTTTGTTCCCCAGTCATTTTTTTATTGTTGAGAATTACTATGACTAATGTTAAAAGTACAAATATGTTTATACATGTAAGCACTAAAAAGTACGGATTCATATTTGCCACATTTCTCCAGATTAAAAATTACCTACAATACTAACGATTGTTTGTCTAAGAATACAACTTTACTCTTAATTAACACTAAAATTTAAAAACCCACCCCAATTAGAATTTATTTTCAATTAAGAAATTTATTCTTTATTTGTTCAGTTTCTTCAGGCGTAAAACGCAGCGTGATTTTGAAAAATTCATCAAGCGAACCATAGCGTTGTTCCAAAGTTTTAAGTGCCGATTCAATATAATCTTCCTGCGCCAAAAAGTAATTCCTGATTTTTTTAGCAATTTTGTGACTCATTCTAACTATTAAAAGTCCAATATAAACAAATTTTGCTTTAAATTTAGTAACTTTATTTGTAAAAAGATAATCTTCTACTATAGTTTCCCTGTCTACGCCCAAAAAAGCAAGTAAAAGTGCCGCCAAAATGCCAGTCCGGTCTTTACCCGCAGAACAATGAAAAACAATCGAAAATCGTTCTTCGGGGAATGTAAGGATTTTTTTTAGAACCGAAACCATGTTCGTTAAAGAAACGTCCGTCACCATGCTGATGTACAAATCTTCCATGCTAGGCATCATTTCTAGTGATTTAAAACTGTTCACCCTGCGTTCATGACTTATACCAACAACAGATTCCGACAAAACCGGACAATGGAAATATTCAACCCCTTCCAAAGTTGCATCAGGCTTTTCCATTGCTTCTTTTTTGGTACGCAAATCAACAATGGAAGAAAGGTTATACTGTTCACGCAAAATCAAAATATCTTTTTTAGAAAGCTTGTGCAGCGGAGTTCCACGAATAAGCATACAACGCTTTAAAGTCCGCCCGTCGGTAGTTTTAATGCCTCCTAAATCTCTATAATTTTTTGCATGATCCAATTTGATAATTTCCATATCTTAAATTATATACCAAAATTCTAAATTTTGAATGAAGGAAATGTATGAAATAAAAAAAATGTTTATTTTTTGTATGCGGAAGGTTATAATCCAAGATTTCGTTTTTTCCATTCAAGAAGTTCTTCTTTTGTAAAAACAAGTTCTTGTGCGCTGAATTGTGCCTGGAATCCAATTAAATCAGGAACATCTAGGATTTTAAAAATTCTATGAACTTTCTTTTTTAAGGTCGAAGTTGCGATGCCTAATTTTCCTGCAATCCAGTCATATTTTTGTCCTTCTTTTAAAAGACGTATAATTTCTTTATCCTCATCGGTAAGTTCGTCATAATCAGAAAAATCACAAATTGGCGTAAGCATGAACGGATTTTTAAGTTTTATATAACGCTGAACAAATATAAAAATGAGAAGCATTAAAAATGAAGCGCCCAACATATCTAAAAAAGAATTTAAAAATGTGCCGAATCCAAATCGTAATTCTGAAGATAAAGCTGCTAAAAACATAACAATTAAAGCAGTCAGTTTTACAACTTTTCCATTCTTAAAATATCCTCTTAATTGCAAGGTAATTAGACCAATACTGAACATTAAGATTGAAAAAATATTGGAAGGAAAGTATATAAGCATATTTATACAATATATAAAGCTTACAAGCGAGAAGAATTCCAATCGTTCGGGTTTAATGATGATTAATGCAAAGCAAAAAATAGTAAAAAAATAGAATACAACAGAAAAAATGTAATCAAAAGTAGAAGTGGCGGGATTTCTCTTACCAAAAATGAACAACATAAAAGACGCAATTTCAAGTATTACCCCACCAATTCCAATTAATCTGTATATTTTTTTAAATCTTTTAGGAATTCTAATTTCTTTATTCATTTATTACCAGCCAAAAGGATTTTCTTCTTCCATACTCATAATTGAATCTAATTCCTTATTAGGTGTTTTATTTAAAATATCCAGAATTTCTTTTTTTGTTTTAGCATAATTCCATTTTCCATTTGCAATAGGATTGTAAATACCATATTTAATATCTCTGTGAGCAGAACGTTTATAACCTTCTACCATTATAAGAGCAAGCATATACATTCCGTGCTCTATTACAGCTTCATCACCACCTTCAAAAGTAGAAATAAAAGCAAGACGCTTTAGTAAATATTCATCATCAGAAGGAAGATGACAACAATATTCTTGAAAACCTTTTTTTTCTACCATATACAAAGAAAGATGTGCAATAGCTGTACGGTCTGCATCTTTACATTCTGCGGCAAAAGGAATTGCTGCAATAATTTTTGCCGTTACAGAATTTCTTAAATTTCTAATTTCTGATTCTTCTAAGCGAAAAATATCTGCAATAGCATCTACATAATATTCCCATTTTTGCTCAAAAGTTTGTTCATTTGAAGATTTTTCATTTTTAATTAATTTCATATTTATACCTCTCAAAATCATTATAGCATATATCTTGGTATTCAGTGCGTATACCTTGGTATATTTTAACGTTTTCCAAGTTGTTTTTCAAAAATGGTATTTATTATTGTGGTAAAAGCAAACGTCGTTTGTATTAAAAAAAAATTAAACATTCAGGAGAATACAATTATGAAACGAATTAGCAAAATTGTATTGGCGTTGGTTACAGCCGTGAGTTTATTTGGTTGTAAGAATCAGATGGAAAAAGAAGAAATTAACTATGATAAAGTTGAAATTGCTTTAAAAGAAATGCAACAAACTCAAACAGATGCTGTTAATTCTATTTACGATAAACTGATAGAAATTAATTCATCTGAATTGTGTAAATCGTCCGTTTTTGAAGAGTATCCTTCCCCAACAAGAAATATTTTGAATGATAGTGAAATTCTTTCAGAAGATGAAGAAGAAATTTTTATCAATAGTATGTCTGATAAACAAAAAGAAGAAATTATAAAAACTGCACAAATCTATTTTGATAAATATTCAGAAATCGCTAAAATAAGAGTTTTCGACGAGAATGACATACCGGATGGGCTTGTTGAAACTGATGAAGCTGTTTATATAGGAGATATGGTATATTCGAAAATGACTCCTGATGGGTTATCTAGAGTTTATGAATTGGCAAAAGCATACTATGATGTTGAAAAATCAAATAGAGGAGCATATTTAGGTGTAAAAGTTTCTCTTAACTCTGTTCCAGTCTTTCAGGCAGCTTGGCCTTCAGGAAAAATAGCATATGCCTTTGATGATTTTCCATCCAAATACAAATCTGAAATGCGAAAATGCATGGATGAATGGGAAATAGGAAGTAATAATTTGATTAAATTTTCTGAAACTAGCTCATTTAACTGGTGGAGAAATATTTGATGGACTCTTGGAACATTACGTGTAGTAAAAATAAGCAAAAAGGATTTATCTTGTACAGGAAAAGCAACACCAGGTTATTGTTTACGTCCCTATTTATATATAGATAAAAATACATTTAATAAATCAAAAGACGCTAGATTACATACTTTTCGGCATGAACTTGGTCATGTTTTAGGTCTTCAGCATGAATTTGACAGAATTGATAGAGACAAGTATGTTGTAATATCAGAAAATTCAAATTGGTCTGATTTTAGCGTTCCAGGAATAGGACGAATCTTTATAGGCTCTATTGGAAGTTATGATTTTAACTCTGTTATGAATTATAGTAATTTTTATCATATAAAAAACTCTGACGGTACAAAAGGAAGTATGATAAGCTTGAATGACATACTTGATATTTCTGAAGGTGATAAATCTACTATTCGTCATCTTTATGGAGCAGGAGGATACATATATTGAAATTTGTAAAAACTTCTATTTTATTATTTATATTTTTATTGCTAAGTTCTTGTAAAGAGCCAGTATGGTACAGACAATGTTTGTTTAGCAATGAAAACGCAAGTTTGTACATTTTGAATTTTTCGGACAAAGAATTAGAGACAAATTTTTATACAGAAAATGGAAACATAAAAGAAGTAAAACTCAAACCGAAAAAATGGGAAATAATCAATAAAGACGGTGCTTATGCGGAAAGTTTGGATGAATCTAGCGATGATTTTGTGTATTTATCTTTTGATAATATAAAAAACGGCAGACAAGCAATGGACTGGTATTCTTTTCCGTTTGAAATTTCTGATGAGGATAGATATTGTTCAGATTTGATAAATGAAAAGATACAAAAAATCGAAATAAAAAAATCTGATGATTCTATCATTTATAAATCAAATCTAAGTTTGCAAAATGTCAAATCAACAGTAGTTTTTCAAGACTCAGCATTATTAAATGAGTCCCCATATCAAATTCAAAATAATTTTACAAAAGGGAATTTTCTTTTTGAAAGCCGGCCAGGAGATTTTCTTTTTGTAGACTGCGATGTTGATTTTTCAGAAAAAATTAATGGATATTACGGCACTGTAAAAAATCCACGCTATATTATCATAATTAAATAAATAATAGGAGAAGTTATTATGAAACGAATTAACAAAATTGTATTGGCGTTGGTTACGGCCGTGAGTTTATTCGGATGTAAAACTCAATTAGAACTTCCATCCCCAATAATTGCGGAATTTGAAATTCTTGATAGCGAGAATAATCTTATAAAAGACGCAGCTTTTACTGCAACTCTTGATGGTCAGGAACTTGCAGATTTTAGTTATTCTGCCAGAGACCTTTCAAAGGACGTTATCGTAGAAGATTTTACAAAGGATGGACATTTTGTGAATGGCTCATACACTTATGTAGTATCATCAAACACTT
>JAILCM010000133.1 GCA_024680155.1 Treponema sp. | reverse complement strand
GATGCCTATCCACGCTCTTATTCAGGCTGGATATCCAATCAAGAGAATGATCGTAACAACTCTTCAGGCTACTTCTGGTGCCGGATACCCTGGTGTTTCTTCATTCGACATGATTGATAATATCGTTCCATTTATTGGCGGCGAAGAAGAAAAGACTGAAAAAGAATGTCTTAAGATTTTGGGTACTGTAAAAGACGGAAAAATTGAAAATGCTTCTCTTCCACTTGTTTCTTCTACTTGTACTCGTGTACCAGTCGTAGATGGACATACAGCTTGTGTTTCTCTTGAATTTGATTTGCCAGATGACAAAAAACCTAGTCTTGAAGAAATAGAGCGCGTTTGGACAGCTTACAAATCTCTCCCACAGGAACTTAATCTTCCTTCTGCGCCAGAACATCCAATTGTTGTTCGCCACGAAGAAAACCGCCCACAGCCACGCCGTGACCGCGAAACAGAAAAGGGAATGGCATGTGTAATCGGCCGCCTCCGCCCATGTAACGTATTCGACGTAAAATTTGTAGCTTTAAGCCACAATACAAAACGTGGTGCTGCTCTTGGTGGAATCTTGAATGCTGAACTTTTGAAAGCACGCGGATTCTTGAAATAGACGAAAAAAAGTTTGATAAAGCTGGTTGTTTCTAGAACCGGCTTTCCGTCACTGTAGACGCGTTAAACGAAAACGGACATCTTTTTTTAGAAGTGTGAAGTGCACTTCAAAGATGCCCGTTTTTTTTTTGGGGGGGGGAGGCGCATTTTTTTTTGCCCGGTTTTATTCAGTTTGATTTTTGTTTGTTAGTTCAACTAAAAATGTGTCGACAATTGTTCCATTTTTTGCTACAACCAGTATGGATTCTGTTTTAGATAACGTGCTTAGATAATAAATTATGCTGCCCACGGATTTGATAAATTTTCCAAGTTGTTGCGGAATTCTGCATTGTAAGTGATTATAGTTCCAAGTTTATTTGATGTATAACCTTTGCTGTCAATCCAATAATTTGCAGAAGGGTATGCACGAATATAAGTGTTTTCATCATATTGTATGGCATCTAAATCTTCTGGCTGGACAACTTCGAATAATAGGAGTTCATAGGTTTCGTAGTTTTCTCCTTTTTTATTCACGCGGGAGAAGCTTTCAAGGATATTTGCATTTCTGTACTGATTTAAAAGAAGATATTCTTTTCCTGCCTGTGGTTCGTTTAATTCCAGATAAACAGGCATGAATTCTCCACTTTCTGCTTTAGACAAATCTGCTATTTTAATGTTAACTTCGTCTGTAAAGTAATAATCATGTTCACTTCCAATGCTGACTTCTTTTTTTTCTTTTGATTTTACCGTACAGATTTCTGTTGCTGCGGCTCGTGATTCTGGTATAAGAGAACGAGCTTTTGGTTCTGCAACAAGTTTTACTGTATTTTCTGTTGGGGTAAATACTGATATTTCTTTAAAAGTTTCGTTTTTGATTTCGTGATTGGTGTCTGGAGATTCGGATTCAGGTTGAGTGTCTGATGAGTCAGTTTGATTGTTTAGAGAGTCTGATGTTTTTGGGCACCCAAACAAAATAAATGCAGATAACGTAATCGCTAAAAATTTTATGATTTTTTTCATTTTATAAACCCCTATATATAGGAGTTTATAACATTCATTTTAAAATACAACTCTATTTTTACCAGCACATTTTGCTTTGTAAAGATTATCGTCTACATTTTTAAGGACTAAATCATAAGACATTTCTTCTGTACAGGTAATAAAGCCGGCACTTACGGTTATGTAACTTCCGTCTGGGAGTGTGATTTTTTTGCGAACTGTTTCTATGATATTTTCAACAATTTCTACGGCATCATTTTTGTTCTTTTTGGGAATCAAAAGCAGAAATTCTTCGCCGCCATAACGACAGGCTGTAATTCCGTCTTTTTCCTGTTCTTTAAGGATGTCGGCAAAATCTTTTAAAACAAAATCGCCGTAAGGGTGACCGTAAGTATCATTTACCTTTTTAAAATCATCAATATCAAACATTGAAAGATGAAGTTTTTCTGTGTCGCCAAGAGTTAGAATTGCAAGTTTAAGAAAATTATTGAATGAGCGTCGGTTGCAAAGTCCAGTAAGTTCATCGGTGTTTGCCTGATGTTCATAGAGTTCCGAAAGTTCTTTAATCTTTTTGCGGTCCCAGTAATTTTGCTTAGAAACAATGTATGAAAAGAAGAATAAAATTGAACAGGTGATTATAAGGCTGCAAAGTTTGTCAAAAAAAGCGTCTTCCGGCGTCATTGGAATAAAAATCTCTGGGAAATAATGGTAAATAAGAAAAAGTCCTGTGTATTCAAATAAAAGTAAAATGAACAGAATGATTCGTCTTTTTCCTCTAAGAGCGAACGCGGCACTGACTATGCAAATTATAAAATAAAACGGCATTCCACCTTCTAGTCCTGCATTTGCAAAGAACATAAGCGGAAAAATTATTACTGCCGAAACAAAAATTGCTAAAAATGCAAAAGCGCTGCTAGATTTGATTTTTCTTCCCCAAAATGAAACTGCAAAATGAAGAAGAAATGAAACAAAAGGTAAAATTATTGCGATAGGGGAAAGTTTTAATGCAAGTGATTCAATGGTTCCAATTAATTCTCCTCCCATTGCACAAAGGACCATCGAGTAAGTTATTCTTTTTTCCAGAGGGTAATCAGAAGAAAATAAAAACGAAAGCGAATCTCTGATTGAAGAAAAAAGCTTTTTCATAAGTTAAATTATAATATTGATGTAAAATACGCGCAAGAAAAAATGTCGGCAAATCTAAAATCGGAATTTTTGTAAGAGGGAGGGGGGGGGCGAGAATAGATGTGCTGATTATTATTTTTTTGCTACTATTACCATTGTTTTTGCATTTTGGTCGTATGGTGAAAGTTCAAAATCTCCGTAAGTTTGAGCGCTTGTAAAACCGCATTCTTTTTTAATAAAATTGCACAAATCAACTGCGGAATAAAGTCTTTGGGTAAAAACGTGATCTACCACGGGTTTTGTGTCTGGATTTTTTGTAAGGTTTGTTCCCTGTGGAAAAAGTGTCCATCGTGATTTTAAGCCTTCCCAAGCCCCTTCTACCGAAAATTCCGTGCGTACTAAAAATCCTGCCCGTTCAAATTCTTCACCTTGTGTAAAATATAAAATTGCAGTTTCGCGGCTTACGCATTCAAGAATAAGAGTTCCTCCTTTTTGTACACTGGCTGCCATGTTTTTTAGAATCTGCAAGTCTTCTTCAATTGTGTCGCAGTAACCAAACGAAGTGTAAAGATTTATTGTGCAATCAAATTGTTCCGGGGCATTAAAACTACGCAAATCTGCTTTTACAAGTTTGAGCGGAACATTTTCGGCCTGGGCATATTCTTTTGCGGCATCAAGTTCAGCTTGAATTAAATCTACGCCGGTAACATCCAGCTCCAAATCTGCAAGTTCAACGCTTATTCTTCCAAGTCCGCAGCCTGCATCCAAAACGGTGCTTCCTTTTTTTAATCCGGCAATTTTTTTTACGCATTCAGCAACGGCCGGAGCTTCGTTCCATTTGTTTTCATCAAACATAATTGGTGAATAATTTAGCCAGAAATCTTCGCTTTCAAACCATTCCGGTCCGGATTTTTTTTCTTCCGAACTGATTTTTTTGGCGGGCGGATTTATTTTGTCAGAAGTTGTACCCGGTGATTTTGTAGAGTCTTTTTCCATTTTACTGAATTTCCTCTGCTTTTTGTGCGCTTATTTTTGCAAGTTCGTGCTGTTTTATGGAATCAAAAATTTCTGTTGAATGATTAAATGCAAATTTCGCGTCCTGTTTTTCCTTTGCGGTCGGATTCCCTTTTAAAAGAATTATACCTTTTGCGTAGTAATCGGTTCCAAGCGCGGTAGAATTTTCGGATGCGCGGTCGTAATAAATTGCATTTTCCAAAGCTTTGAGTGCCTGTTCTTTTTTGTTAGCAAGGGAACGAACTTGAGCCGCTTTGTACCAGGTGATTCCAATTTCGGAAAGATAGCGGTTTTTGGTGTAAAGATTTGCGGCTTCTACATAAAGTTCGTCGGCTTTGTTGTAATCTTTTTTTGCTTTGTAAATATCGGCTTCGGCGGCGGTGAATTGAGCTTCGTAATAAACGTCACCTTTTACGCCTGGACGGTTTGCCTGTAATTTTTGAATTAACGAGCTAAAATCAGTTTTTTCATCAGATTGGGAAGTATTAATCCGAACTTCATTTAAGGCAATCAAAGCTTCCTGCCGTTTTGTGATTGTAGAAAATGGAACAAATTCTTTTGCAATTTCAAGTTTTTGTTTTGCAATTTCTATGTCGTTTTGAGTTCTCGGATTTTTTGAAAGATTCAGCGTAATTTGCGAAAGACAGGCCGAAACTAAAAGTTCGTAATTATCGATGGACATTGCTTTTGTGTAAGCTTCTTCCAGTAAGTTTTGAGCTTTTTCGTAATCGCCGGTAAGAATACAGCCGTTTGCAGAAGAAATAAGTTCGTATGAGGAATTGTAAACTACATTTATAAGCATTGTGCGTTTTGGTGCCGATTTGCAGGAAATTGTAAGGGCGGCGGTCAGAAGAAGTGCGAGTAATGGGAGGTGTAGGAGAGATTGTCGAATCAAGTTCGACAATGACACGTTAGGATTTGATAATGACTCGTTTTTCATTAGAATTCATCCTCCCTAAGTTTTGGTGTTACTCCGGCGGCTTCTGTTCTGTCTGGAAGACCTTTATTTATAATTCCAATATTCTGCAAAGAAGTTACAACGTCTTCAACCTGCTTCAAAATTGTCTGAACTTCGGAAATCAAAATTGAAATTTGCGGCATTTCACTGTTTACGGATGCAGAAATATCTTTTACTTTACCAAGTGCCTGATCAATTGTTCCTTTTGCTTCATCAGATTCAAGAAGGGTTGGAACAAGTCCTTGTGGATTTGCGGTAAGCGTTTGAATATCGCCGAGCATTTTTCCGAGCGTTTGAGTTGAAGCTTTAAGATTTTCAAGAACTTCGCCAATTGGAACCGATGTGTCGCCTTTTAAACTTTTGTTTACGCCGCCAAGCAAATCTGTAATTTCGGCAATTGTTTGAACAAGCTTTGCATCAGACTTTCCGCTAAGAATGCCGTTTACTTCTAAAATGAGCGCATCAATATCATTTACAAGAGTTGTTGCAGAACCAACAATAGTTGTGATTGAGTCGATTGATTCTGGAATTGTAACTTTCTTTTCTGCAATAAGGGCTTTTCCCATGTCGCTTGATTTTTCTGGAATAAATTCATCATCCTGCATAACTTCCCAACCATTTCCCGGATGAAAATTGATTGAAGAACCCAGTCCAATCGGGCTAACGGTAACTTCAATTACAGAACCTGTGCGAACTTTGTCTATGTATTCATCAGAAATGTAGAATGTGACTTTTACTTCGTATTTTTTTTCGGGGTCATCATGCAGTTCATCTGGAGAAAGCAAATCAATACTGCTAACTTTACCAATTCCAAAACCTTTATATTGAATGGACATTCCTTCCGAAACATTTGAACCTGAAGAAATTCTTGTGTAAAAATAATGCTTGGGAACAAACCACTTTTGCTTAGAGCCAATAAAAAATATGAGAAAAATTAATGCTGCAATTGCAATAATGCTTAGAATTCCAACGATTTGATCTGCAAACTTTATTTTAAATTTCATTTTTGTTTAAACTTCCGTTAAGAAGTTCTCCATTTTTAAATATACATTTTGTTCCCTGAAATGTCTTTAGAAAATCAGCATCGTGACTAACAAAAATCAAAGTTCCTTTGCGCTTACAAAATTTTTCTAGAATTGTTACAAAACGAGTTACAGTCGCTTCATCCAAAGATTCCGTCGGTTCATCTAAAAAAAGAATATCTGGTTCACACAAAAGTGCACGTGCAAATCCGATTTTTTTGCGTTCACCCAACGAAAGTGCAGCCGGTCGATTTGTAAGCGGTTTTTCGTAATCAACAAGTTTTATTATATCAAGAATTTTTTGTTTTTGCTCATCTTTATGCATGTGCGGATAATGAATTTGCAGCGGAAGTTCCAGATTATGGTAAATATCCTGATTTGACCACAAAGCTGAATCCTGGAACATAAAAGCGGCTCTTTTTCGGAAAGCAAGCGTTTCTTTTTGAGTCATGCTGAATAAATCTTTTCCATTATATTTAACTTTTCCGAAGGTTGGAGGAAATAATCCTGCTAAAATTTTAAGAGCCGTCGATTTTCCGCTTCCTGGGTTTCCTACAAAAGCGGTAATTGTTCCTTCTTCAATTTGCAGCGAAATATCATGAATAGGAATAACTTCGCCAGCCATAAAAGTTACATCTTCCATTTCCAGTAATGCCATTTTTTTTCTCTAAAACGCGTAGGACAGTACTGTAATGAACACGTCCGTAAGAATTATAAAAAGGAATGCGTTTGTAACAGCCCGCAAACCAGCCAAAGGAATTTCTGTAGAAGCTCGCCCGGCACTAAAACCAAACATTGTTGCATCAATAGAAATTACCATTCCAAAAATAATGCTTTTAATTAGCGAAATGACGATTGTTTTTACCGAAAGACTCTGAAAAAGATTGTTAAAATAGTCGCCCATGTTGGTTGTAGAAATAAATTGAATTACAAGAGCTGGTGCAATCAATCCAAAAATTGAAAAATATATGTTCAAAAAAAAGAGAGAAAGTGTAACGCCTATAAAACGAGGTGCTGCAAGGTGTTTGATTGGGTCAATTCCAACAGAAATATACGCTTCAATTTCGTGATTAACAACCATTGTACTTATTTCGGTTGCAATTGCGGTGGCGGAACGGGCAGTAACTACAAAAGCAATTAAAAGTGGGCCGAGTTCACGCGTAACTATAAGAACGAGCAAATCATAAGTAAGTTTGCCTTGGCCCAGGGATGTAAGAACGGTATTTCCAAGAACGACTACAGCTGTTCCAATTGCAACTGCAAGAACCGCACAAATGGGGAGGGCTTCAACGTAGGTAAAAAGCAGCTGCATTGTAAGAATTTTTCTGGAAGCTTTTTGGCGTGCAAACGAAAAAGAGGCTTTGAACAGTTTTCCTGCATAGCCTATCATATAGAAGATTTCAGAAATTTTGGAGCGAACTGCAAATCCAATTTCCTGTATTACCATTTTTGTCCCATTTTTAAATTCTTTTTTTTCTATTATATTGTTTTGTAAGTAAGTTAATCTACTGTTATGTTAATCAACTATTATTACCGAGGCACTTCTTCCATCCGGTGCAAATGCTTTTTCGGGGTTGCTTTCGTCCAGAATTGGAGTAAGGCCTATATAATAATTATAAAAATATTTTCCGGTTGGTAGAGGAAGCGTAAGTTCATAAAAACCGGGCGAAGTTTCTTTTAGCTGGTAAATCCATGGGTCCCAGTTTGTAAAAGTTCCGGCTAAATTCAGTTTTAAGCCTGATTTTCCGCGGTAAATAAAATGAATGCCGTTTTTTTCTTCGGGTTTTGTAAAGATTTTTACGCTGTTCGGGTCTTCAATCACAGAAAAATACAAATTTACGCTGTCGTCGTATTCTTTTTGAGGATTAAACGGATCTGTTGTCCAAAGTCCGTCAATCACAAGACGATATTTTAGCGTTGTAAATTCATGTTTGCGTTCGTAGCAATAAAACAAATGCTTGCGGTAGGAATTTCCGTCATCATCAGTCATAACGAGCGCCTTGAATGGATGTACAATCTGGTAGTTTTCGTGTTCAAAAGCAATTCCAACATAGCGGTGATTCGGTTCGGCTGTAAAGACAATGTAATCGTCGGTAATAACTGGAGCCCCCGGTTCATCAATATTGTGAATCAAAACATCAAGATCATAGTCTTTAAATTCAATCTTTTTTTCAGCAAAAAGAGGAATTGCCGCTACTGTAAAAACAAGCAGCGCTAGAAAACTGATTTTAGTCTTTTTCATACTTAGTTTATCGGCGGAAAAATTGTCGGGTTTACAAAATTTGGAAAATTTGGTGCAGGGGTGATTTTTTCGGGGTGATTTTTTGATTTATTTGTTCTTTATAAATATATTTTTCTTAAGTCACTTTAATTTTTTTCCGTTTATATAAGAGGGGTGGAACTTCTATAAGAATTCTTCTGCTTGTAATTTAGAAGTATTATGGGGTACAATTAAAGAAATATGCCGGGCCTAAGTCAGCTTAAAAAATTCAATAAAGATATTATTTCTCTTGGTGATGAGCCGAATGTACGAGCTTCTCGTGGTGAACGTCCGGTAAGAGTTCCTATTCCAAAATCAATTGAAGACCGTGACGATACCGAAGATTTTGTACTCGGAATGCCAGAAATTGAAGCTGCTGTTGAAGAAAATCCGGTTGATGATGATTTGTCTGAAATTACAGGAATTGGAAAGTCGTCAAGTTCCAGTTCTTCCGAAGCTCCTGCTCCTTCTTTTGAAGCTCCCGATTTATCTAACATTCTTGATTTAGGTGCCGGTGGAGATGCTTCTGGTGGTGAAATGCCAGATTTGTCTATGTTTATGGAGCCGGTTGGAGAAGAAGAACCCGAAGATATTGTTGAAGAAGAACCTGAGCCTGAAGAAATTTCTGTTGCGGATATGGGGCTTGATGCTCTTCTTTCTGGTGCGGGATTTGATGGTTCAGAAGGTACTGGCGATACTGAAGAAGGCTCTAAAAAATCTTATAGCAGTGATGAGTATTATGATTTTGATGAACTTGATGCAATGGACGAAGTTCCAAAATCTACTCCTGCACCTAACAAAACTTCCGCTTCTACTTCTTCTGCATTTGACGACTTTGATAATTTTGACGATTTAGAAGAGCTTAATGATTCTGTAGAAAGCTCTTTAGGCGATACTTCTGATATTGACGCTGATGTGCTTAATTTAGGCAGCAGCAAAGGTTCTGGAAATCTTTCAACTGATGACTTTGGTGATATAGATGATTTGGGCGAACTTGATGAAGTTGGCGATTTAGATGATTTACCGAGTCTTGACGATGCTTCAACAGAATCTTCTGGAGCAACTGCTTCCGATGACCTGGAAGATTTTTCTGGCAGCGAAATTGGTGATTTGAGCGATTTAGGCGATTTGCCAAGTTTGGACGACAGTTCATCCGACATTGCAGCTGGTGACGATTTAAGTGATTTACCTAGTTTGGACGACGCTGGCTCTGACGATAATTTTACTGCTCCAAGCCTTGATGATTTGCTTAGTGGTGATGATAAAACTGGTACCGATGATTTGCCTGGTATAGATGACTTAGCTGGTACCGATGACCTTGCAGGTGGTGATGAACTTGCCGGTATAGATGACTTGGCTAGTACGGCTGATGACTTGGGTGACCTTGGAAGTACGGA
>JAILCM010000110.1 GCA_024680155.1 Treponema sp. | reverse complement strand
GAAACTTAATTCCAGGGCTTTCATTATTTATGGGCATTACCCCACACTAAATCTAGTCTCTTACGAATTTGATAAGAGCTGGACCATCAGGATTAGCCTGACCGATTTCGTACCAGATACAGAAGTTAATCTGCTGAACTGGTTTTACTTCTACAGGAAGAGAGAAGTCAACATCAAATACTTCACCAGCTTTTACATTTTCAATCATAGTGAATTTTGATGAACGCCATGGATCTTCAACACCTTCTTCTTCAGCAAGTGCTGCATCATATTCGTTAAGTTCTTTCCACCAGTTAGCAGCAGAAGAGCAGTCTACGAGACGGCAGTAAATCTTTTCGATATCAACATCTGATTTTGCGTGCCATGTGATGTGAACTGTATCACCAACAACTGGAAGATCATCACCAAATGCAGCTGTGAAGTCTGGGTTAGCCTGATAGTTAGCAATTACAGACATATCCTGAGCACCGTTAACCCATGGATGGTTTGTAGCGATTTCTGTGAGAGCAGAATATTTTTCAATCTGAACTGTTACGTTAGGATTGTGTGGAGCAGATGGAACTTCATTGTTTGTATCTGTTGATTCACAGATTCTTTCCAAAGTAAGAACACATGGTCCGCCAGTTTTTGGATCCTGTTCTGGGTTATCATACTGCATACAAAGAGCAAAGTTTCCGCCCATATTTCCTGTCAATACGAATGTAATTTCGCATTCGAATGCTTCGCCAGCTTTTACATTTTCTGCAAGAACTCTTTCTTCATTTGTTCCGCCATCAAGTGGAGTCCAGCTAGGAGATGTAGAACATGGATATGCCAAAAGAAGTGGCAAATCAACATCTGATGTAGCCTTCATTTTGAAAGTAACTGTATCACCACTCTGTGGCTTATCTTTCTTAACTAAAGCTGTAAAATCAGGAACAACCTGATAGTTTGGACCATAAGAGTTGAACACAAGATTAAGAACATCAGAACCACCATCAATTACATCGAATGTGTAATCTCTTGGATGAACTGAAACTGGACCAGAACTCTTTGAACCAGAAGCACATCCGCTCAAAAGAATTCCACAAAGTGCAACAGCCATTGCAGACAAACTAACTAACTTTTTCATTAAAAAGCTCCTTTTTTGTTTTGTTTATAAAATCTGACTGATATTTTTTTTCAGTTTTTTTCAGTCAGGTTTATGCCCAAAAATTTTTAATGAGGCAACGCCTCCTATTTGTATTCTGAATTTTAGCTCACTTTTAGATATTTTGAATAGGTAAATCCCCCTAGGTTTAAAAAATCATACACCAGGACAACACCTGACTGCCATTGGACTAGACATTTCTTTAAAAAAAGATAAAATTATCAAACTATTTTAAACGTTTTTAGAATTTTTATGATATAATCATGTTATAATACAAAGTGAATATTGCTTTGGAAAAAAAGTTATTCTAGGAGTTTTTGTGAACAAGCACGATTTTCCCCAGATTCATTTTTATGATCAGGATTTTGTAGACATTTATGGTAAAACTTGGTCTTGGGTTTCATCATTCTGGATTAATCCGCAAAACGGGGAGCAGGACAACAACGGATATTTTATTTTCCCAGAAAATCAAAAAATGGAAATAAAACAATTCGAATCAATTTTCTCCTCGTTCTTTTTGGTTTATTCCAACAGAAATTTCGATTCCTGCAAAAATATAGATTATTTCTATGAAAGACAGGAAGACAGTGGTGCAATCAGATGCTGCTATGATTTAAAGACAAATCAACCTGTAATGACGCCTGATAATCCAGAAGGACTCGGTCTGCCTTTGTTTGCATGGGCTGAATTTAATCTTTACCACAAATCTGCAAATAAACGCCGCATTAAAGAAGTAATGCCATATCTCCAGAAATATGTAAACTGGATTGACGAAAACTTTAAACAGGAAAATGGACTTTATGCAGTTCCAGCAACTGTTAGTACAATGTTCAATTCTCCACGCAAAGATTGTGTTTACCCTGTTGATTTTAACGCTTGTATGGCAATTAACGCTTCTTACATGTCTGCTTTGGGCGATATTTTAAATGATAAAGAATTGAGTTTCCAATATAAACGAATGTATTTTTCTATTAAAACCAGAATTAATTCGCTTATGTGGGATGCTGATACAAATTTCTACTACGATTTGAATGCTAATCAGGAAAAACTTTCTGTAAAAACACTTGCCGCTTACTGGACAATGCTTGCAGAAGTTCCAAATGCCGATAAAGCTGATGCTCTTGTTGAACACTTGAACGATCCAAATTCATTTGGTACCGAACATCCATTTCCAACTTTAAGCGTAGATAATCCAGAATTCAGCGAAGACGGAAACGGTTTCTGTGGAAGTGTTTACCCTGCATTCAATTTTATGGTAATCAAAGGTCTTGAAAAATACGGTCAGTACGAACTTGCCCGCGAATGTGCAATCCGTCACCTTTATTTTGTACTCGAAGGTCTTATGCCTAACGAAAATAAGGAACCAGGTGATTTGTGGGAAGCTTACCTGCCAAACAAAGAAGGCCTTGCAAAAATGGACGGAAGCGATATTTTCCCAAGAAAACGTTATTTAATTACAGCTGCACTTTCTACAATTGCACTCATGATTGAAAACGTAATCGGACTTTCTATAAGCCTTCCTCGTAAAACTGTAGACTGGATTATTCCTAACCTTGAAATCATGGGTATAGAAAAGCTTTCTCTCAAACGCAACCTTATTACAATTTTAAGTAACAAGAGTACACGCGGTTGGGAAATTCAGATGGAAAGTGAAAAATTGTATTATTTTACAATCAATATCCTCGACCAGAAGAAAAAGACATTGCCAATTCCAAGTGGTAAATGTTCTATGCTCATAGATAAATTGTAATTGTAGAATTAGGAGATTTCATGCAAACCCCAGAATCTGTCATAGAAATCGGTTCTACAGGGGTAAGGCTCCTGGTTGCCGAAGTTACGAATGATGTAAAACAGAATATTCTCGACCGTTCAGAAATGCCTGTTCCACTTGGAAGAGATGTATTTACAAGTGGAATTATCAGTCAAGAAACTCAAAATCAGCTTATTCAGGTTTTAAAAAGATTCAGAGAACAACTTGCAGGCTGGGGAATTGAACCGTACCAGACTACAGTTTTTGCTTTAAGTGCTTTCCGCGATGCAAAAAACAGTGATCCGGTAATGGACCGAATTTTGGTTCAGACAGGATTTCGTGTTCAGATTTTTGATGGAATTGAAGAAAACCGTTTGATGTATCTTGCCGTTCAGGATTGTTTAAAAGACCAGAAAGTTTACAACAAAAGTAAAGATTCTGTAATTCTGGAAGTTGGCGGCGGTACCACCGAATTAATGCTTATTTCTAACGGAAAAATGGCTGGCGTTCACAGTCTTAGAATGGGAACAGTGCGAATTGAACAGCAGATGAAAAATCAGACAAGTTCTTATTCGGTAATTGAACGTTACATTGAAGAATCAATTAATAATACAAAAGGTTCGCTTGAAAGTGAGCTTAATTTTTCAAAAGTTGACCAGTTTGTAGCAGTTGGACAGGATGTTTCTCTTGCAGCACTTTTAATTGGTCAGCCGGTTTCTACGTTCCTGTGGGAAATTAATAGTACCGACTTTTCAGATTTTGTTCGTGATATTCAGGAATATTCTATAGAAGAATGTGTTGCACGTTTTAAAATTCCTTACTCCGAAGCCGAAACTTTGCAGGTAAGCCTTTTAATTTACGACATGTTCATCCATCTTACAAAGGCAGTAAATATTCTGGTTCCAGAAACAAATATCCGTAACGGTTTTTTAATCAATCAATTTTCGGATAATGATAAGGAACTTCAGCAGGAATTTACAACACAGATTATTGCTTCGGCTAAAAATCTTTTACGCAAATACCACGGTGACGAAAAACATGCAGAATGTGTAAGAATGATTGCAACAAAAGTTTACGACACGCTTTCCAGCGAACTTGCTTTAAACGCACACGCCCGAACTCTTCTGGAAGTTGCCGCAATTTTGCATGATATTGGAGTTTTTATCCGTTACGACCATCACAATCTTCACAGTTATTACATCATAAAAAATTCCGAAATTTTTGGTCTTACAAAAAAAGATATAACCATTGTTTCCGAAATTGCAAAATATCACAAAGGAAGTTTAATGCCACAGGATGAAGAAAGTTTCCAGATGCTTCCTCGTAATGACCGAATGACAATTCTAAAACTTACGGCCATTCTTAGAATTGCAGATGCAATGGACCGCGGACACATTCAGAAATTTTCAGAATTTTCTATTAAAAAGGAACAGAATACACTTTACCTTAGAACACAAGATTCAAAAAATACAGTCCTTGAAAAAATTGCCATGAGCGAAAAATCTGGAATGTTTGAATCTATTTTTGGTTATAAGGTTATCCTTTTGTAAATTTTTAGGGGCAACAAACTTAAGGGGGATTTTATGGAAAGCAGATTTATAAACCGCGAACTTTCATGGATTGAATTCAACGCACGAGTTTTACATCAGGGATTGCGAAAAGATATTCCAATTTTGGAACGACTTCAGTTTCTTTCTATTGTAACAAGCAATTTTGACGAATTTTTCCAAGTAAGAGTTGCCGCTGTAAAAAGAATGCTTGATTCTGCCCCAGAATCAACTGACGTTTCGGGATTAACTCCATCTGTACTTTTAAAAAGTATTTCTGCACGCGCTCATCAAATTATTTATGAACAGCAGAATTGTCTTATGACAGATGTTCTACCAGCCCTTGCCGAAAAAGGCTTAGAATACATTTCTCCAATCTGCTACACAGAAATTCAGAGTGAATATGTTCAAAATTATTTTAAAACTGCAATTTATCCGCTTTTAACCCCGCTCCGCACCGATACAGAAACTTTTCCTCATATAAAAAATCTTTCAGTTTATGCGGCATTCCTCTTGCGACCAATTGCAGGCATTCAAAGTGTTTCGTCGGAATTAACAGGTTCAGACAATCAGCCGCGAATTGCACTTGTAGAAATTCCAGAAGGAATTCCAAATTTAATCTGGCTTCCGACAAATCAAAGAAAAACAAAAACTTTTGCACTTTTGAGTGATGTAATTTCTGCTTACGGAACTTCGCTTTTTCCAGGTTTTGCAGTTGAAGAATCACTTCTTTTTAAAGTTGTTCGCGATGCAGACTTTGCCGTTGATGAAGATTCAGGTAATAATTTTATTCACGCGATGGAAGACGTTTTAATTCAGCGTAAGACTTCATTCCCGGTTCAAATTACCTGCAACGGAACAAGCGAAAAAATCCTTAAAATGCTTAAAGAAAAACTGGAACTTTTCGATGACGACGTTTACAAAATCAGAAGCGGAATCATAAATCCTGGTGTTTTAATGGAACTCCGTGAACTTGACGGCAGTGAAAAACTTAGTTTTGACAAATGGGATCATTTTTACCCGGCAGATTTACCCGAAGATGAACCTTACTGGGATACTCTCAAAGTCCGCGATAAAATTCTGCATGTTCCGTACGAAAGTTATGATCCGGTTGTAAAATTTCTTTCGGATGCAGCAAAAGACCCGGATGTTCTTACAATAAAAATGACTTTGTACCGAACCGGCCGCGATTCACCAATAATTTCGGCATTGGAAGAAGCGGCTCAAAACGGAAAACAAGTAATTGTTCTTGTTGAATTAAAGGCTCGTTTTGATGAAGAACGCAATATTGCCCGCGCATATGAACTTGAACAGGCTGGCGTTACTGTAATTTATGGACTTGTAAATCTTAAAGTTCACGCAAAAATTCTTATGGTAATTCGCCGTGAATCAGATACAATCCGCCGTTACGTTCATCTTTCAACAGGAAATTACAACACAAAAACTGCTCGTCTTTATTCAGATTTGTCGCTTTTTACTGCAAATCCAGAAATTGCAAATGATGCAACCGAGTTTTTTAATCTTGTAACAGGATATTCGACTTTGCAACCAATGAAATATCTTAGAATGGCACCTGTAACTTTAAAGAACCAGCTTTTAAGTATGATTAACCGCGAAATTGAACGCAGCACTCCTGAACAACCTGGGCTTATTATTGCAAAAATGAACAGTCTTACCCACGAAGAAGTGATTGAAGCTTTGTATAAGGCAAGTCAGTCTGGTGTAAAAGTTATGCTGAATATCCGCGGTATTTGTATGCTTGTTCCTGGTGTAAAAGGCTTGAGCGAAAATATTGAAGTTGTTTCTATTGTTGACCGTTACCTTGAACATTCGCGAATTTTCTATTTCCAGAATGCCGGTGCCCCAGAACTTTATTGTTCAAGTGCCGATTGGATGAGTCGCAACCTTGACCGCCGAATTGAGCTCATGTTCCCGATTCTTGATAAAGCGGCATTTAAAGAAATTAAGACAATTCTTGATACTTATTTTGAAGACAATACAAATTCAATGAAGCTTTTACCAAACGGCTCCTGGGCCGAAATTGAAAATGAAGAAAAACCGGGACGCGTTCAGGCACAGTCAAAATTGTACAAAAAATACAAAGACCGTAATTCAAAAAAAGCAAAAAGTGTTGAATCGCAGTTTGAAGTAAGAAGAAAGTAGCATTAGAATCGGAGGCGGCGGAGGTAGGTTATTCGGCTGACGATTACGTTTTCTATTGTGTCAGATGGACGAACTGAAAGTCGGAGAACGGCTTCATCATCAGTACGCGAAAGTCCAAGCGGAGTTCCTACGAGTGTAAAATATGTTTCGCCACCTTTGTAATCCGGGAGCGTAAGTTCAAGAAGGTCACTTTCTTTTATGGCAGCTTCTATAAGATGAACTTTTCCAGAAAAATCCATTCCGTCAGCTTCCAGAATTTCTGAACGAACGGCACTTGGTGTAAGCTGAGATTTTGAAACTATAAGACGACGCGAAATTCTGTTCAAAAGACTTTCTTTTTGATGTGCGTCAAAATCACTTAGCTGTACGAAGTCTTTAAATTCGGAGATGAGTTTAGAAGAAGAATTTCCATCATCAACTACATCATTGACAGATAATCGTGAATTTCCACTTGCTTCAAAATCATCTTTGCGCCCAGCACTTTCTTCCCCTGCACTTTCATTTTGTGGCAAAAGATTTCTTCCTGCGCGTAAAACCGGGAACGGCAATTGTTCACCCAAAACCTGCGGCGTTTTTACTGAGCCCAAAAGTTCAAGCCCGCTTTCGTGCATAAAAACAGAAATATCGCCGTCATCAGGAATATTCAAAAGATAAATTCCATCTGCAAGTTTTTCTTTTAAGAATGGGCGGACTTTTGGATTATTTTCCACAAGCGAAATATTTGTTTCGGTAACTTTAAGCACATAACCTTTGTATAAAACAGCCGAAGAATAAGATGAATACCAGTCGATTATGCTTGCTTTTAAATTCTGTGGAACATCGTAATAAGAAAATTCGTTTATTAGGGTAAAAATCTGGTCGGGAGTTTTTCCACTGTCAAAAAAATGAGAAGCAGTGTTTCGTGTAACTTCAAATTCGGTAACAACGCCAAATTTTTTAATAAGCATAAAATCGGTTAGAGGAAGCAGTTGTTTTAAGGTGAGCCCCGGCATAAGAGAAACGGTAAATGTTGAATCGATGTTCAAAACTTTGGGATTTTG
>JAILCM010000057.1 GCA_024680155.1 Treponema sp. | reverse complement strand
TGTATTGATTACGGCGGAGTACTTTACGAAACCTTGAAAAATTCTGGAATACAAATTCAGTTCTCGATTAGTGATCATACAAATCATGCCGCTTTAAAACAAAATCCAAAATGGCATGGAGACACACTAGGTTTTATGCCGGATTATTGGGCCGATAAATCAAATTTAATGGAAACTTTGCTTTATTTGACCGGTGACGATGAAATTCAAGAAAAATTGGCAGGAATTGAAGAAAATTTGTTATGACAAAAAAATTTAGGAGAACGCAATGCATTATAGGCAGCAATTAGATTCATCAGATTGTGGTGCGGCTTGTCTTGCAATGGTGGCTTCGTATTTTGGTCAAACTCTTAATATTGCTGAAATTCGAAAAAAAGCTGGAACCGATACAGATGGTACGAATTTTAAGGGAATGCTGGATGCCGCAAAATCATACCATTTAAAGGCACGTGCGGTAAAAGGTGAAAATTCGGCAATTGTACCGTCACTTCCGACGCCTTTTATTGCTCATCTTAATGTGGAGAGGGAAAACGGTATAAAGCTTAACCATTATGTAGTCGTAAGTCATATTTCAAAAAAGCATATTACAATTCTAGACCCAGATCCAATGCACCGTAAAGAAAAGCTTTCGTATCAACAGTTTTTTGAATGGTGGACTGGATATGCTATTTTTTTAGAGCCAGACATAGACTTTAAAAAAACAGATAAAAAAGAAAGCCTTCTTTTGAAATTCCTACCAGCGTTTTTGCCACATAAAAAAATCCTTTTATTTTCGTTTCTTGCCTCTGTGCTTCTGCTCGTTTTTGGAATTGCAAGTTCCTTCTATTATAAATATCTGTTTGACGAAATTATTTATGCAAAAGCTGAATTTTCGCTTCATACGCTTTCGGCTGGAATTCTTCTAGTAACTGTAGTTCAATGTGCTGTTAGCGCAATTCGCAGTGTTCTTCTCTCGCATTTTTCTTTTAAAACTGATTTGCAGTTAAATTTTTCGTATCTTGCGCATATTCTTAATCTGCCTGTTTCTTTTTTTGAAAGCCGAAAGTCCGGCGAAATTCTTTCAAGACTTTCGGATTTGGATAAAATAAAACAAACTCTTTCCAATGCGGCAATTTCCGGCGTGATGGATTTTGTAATGATTCTTGTAAGCGGACCAATTCTTTTAAAAATAAGCGGACGATTATTTGCAATTTCATTTTCAACTGTATTACTAGCCTCTGTTGCTTCGACAATATTTGCAAGAATTTATCGCACCTATTATGCGCGAACCATGAGCCAAAATGCAGAAGTCCAGTCTTTTTTATATGAATCATTGAACGGAATTTCCACGATAAAAGCTCTTAACAGCGAAGAAAAAATCAATTCTGAATATGAAACTAAAAAAATGACAGCCATAAATACTTTGTGGAATCTAAATAGAATTGGAATTACGCAGGGCATAATAAGCGGTCTTATAAACGGAATAAGTGGCATTCTTATATATTGGATTGGTTCGTCTGCAATAATAGGCGGAGCTTTGAGCTTTGGAACTTTAATCACATTTAATTCATTACTGGGGTACTTTACTGCACCTCTTTTTAGGTTGATTGGAATTCAGAACGGCATTCAGGAATCTCTGGTTGCGGCTCGCCGCGTTGGAGAAGTTCTTGAGCTTGAATGTGAAAAAGACTCTTCCAGAATGTATATTGAACCAAAAGAAATTAGAGGTCATATTGAATTTAAAGACGTAACCTTTGCTTATGGTTCAAGAAAACCAATTTATGAACATTTTAATTTAGAAATTCCGTGCAACAGTTGGACTGCTTTTGTAGGACAGAGTGGATGTGGTAAGTCTACAATAGTAAAATTAATTTTAAAATTTTATAAGCCACAAAGTGGGAAAATTCTTTTTGATGGTAACGATATTGATGATATAGATGCAACTTTTTTACGTAACAGAATTGGCTATGTTCCGCAGGATATTTTTCTTTTTTCTGGTTCTGTTCGCGAAAATATTGCTCTGCATAAACCGGACTGTACTTTGGAAGACATAATGAACGCTGCGAAAAAAGCCGGAGCTGATGAATTTATAGAAAATTTGCCGCAACGTTATGAAACAATTCTTGGAGAGCATGGTGGTGGATTAAGTGGTGGTGAAAAACAAAGACTTGCATTAGCCCGAGCCCTCCTTGGAAATCCTTCTCTTATAATTTTGGATGAAGCAACCAGTAGTCTAGATACTGTAAGCGAAAAGCAGATTCATAAAGTATTGAAGAATCTAAAATCACAGAATGTATCTGTTATTTTAATAGCCCATCGTCTATCAACAGTACAAAAGTGCGATAAGATTTTTGTAATGGAATCTGGACGAATTGTGCAATGCGGTAGTCATGCAGAATTGATTACTCAAGAAGGATTGTACAAAGACTTGTGGGAAAGAATTTAGGAGAAAACTTTTATGTACTTAAAATCTTTCAAAGATATGAAGCAGACTTCAGTTTTTTTCTTATTAAAGCCTGTTAATTCAATTTATGTTTTTATAATTTCAGTTTGTCTTGTTGTTTTTTCTTTGGTTATTTGGGCTTGTCTTGCTCCCATGGACGATGTTGTAAAAGCTGATGTAATCCTTAGACCAGTTGAATCAATTTCTTCTATAAAGTGTGTTACTAGCGGTGAACTTTATGTAAAGAATTTTGAAAATGATATGACCGTTAATGCGGGAGACTTGCTTTTTTCTCTTGATACGACTGCTCTTCAAACCGAACTTGAATCTTATAAATTGGAACTTCAGAAAAACGAGGGCGAACTTTTTGTAAATAAAATCCTTTTACAAACTATGCAGGATGGAAGTCTTCCAAATCTTCCGCAAGATTCTGACGCTTATATAAAATCGGCCGTATATATTGCAGAAAAATCACGTTATCAGAAATTATTTGAAGATGCAGAGCGAAAATGGAATCGCGAGCGTACTCTTCCAAAAGATATTTATATTCCACAGAATGTGCAGGATTTAGAAAATCAAAAAGAACAGATACGTTTTTCCTTTGAAAGTTGGCTTAATTCGCAAAAAGTAAGTGCAATTGAACAGAAAAAATCACTTGAATCAAGCCGTAGAACTATGGAAAGCCGTATAATTGAACTTGAGCGTACTATAAGAAATTCTACAATTTATGCTCCAATTTCTGGTCGAATTACCGAAGTTTTAAAACTTAATAAAGGTGATTATCTTATTGCAGGAAGTGAAATCCTTCGTATTGTTCCAGAACAGAATGGCAAATTAAAAGCTGACATTTACGTAGATTCATCTTATATTGCGCGAGTAAAAGAAGGTGATGCTGTTCATATAAAATTTCCGGGACTTCCACCGTCACGTTATGGGCAAGTAGAAACAAATGTCAGCCTTATTCCGCCGGATGCAACGCTTTCTTCCTCTGGAACTCCAGTTTTTGTTGTAGAAGCCCTTGTCCCCGACACCCGCATGAAAACCCGCTCTGGAAATCTTGCAACATTAATTCCCGGTATTACAGCTCAGGCAAGAATTGTTACAGAACGCTCTACAGTAATGCAAATGCTTCTACGAAAACTTGATTTTATAAACTAACGCTTTTTCCGGGGTGCTTTGTAACACTTTGTTATTTCATCTGTTTAATTTTCAGGAGACTTTCAAAATGATTTTAAAAATCAAAAAATCAATTCTTGTGCTTGTTTTTATGGGAACACTTGGTTCTGCGTTTGCCGGAGTTAATGCTTTTTGGGATTTTGGGCGGGTGAGTGCAACTGGAGTTTTTACGGATGAAGGCGCGTTATTCAGACCAACTCTTGAAATTCCAGAATTTTATATTATTGGCGAAAAAACTGGGCTTTTTGCTTCGTTTTGTCCTTTTGAAA
>JAILCM010000050.1 GCA_024680155.1 Treponema sp. | reverse complement strand
TTGCCCTGATTTTGTTTGTAATTGTTGCCGCAATTTATATGAATGCACAGATGGGAGTTGCCCCTTATGATGCAATGCCCGCAATTATCAGTGGATGGCTTCCAAAAGTTCCGTATTATGTTATCCGCATTCCTTTTGATTTGACCGCCGCCGGAATTGGAATTCTTGTTGGAAAATTCAGTTCCGCCGGGGTGCAAGGCTCTTTTGTTGGCTCTGTTGCAATGTCGCTTTTGCTTGGACCAGTTGTAACGCTTGTTGGTAAGCCGCTTGGAAAGATTCTTGGTAGTAATGAAAGTTAGCCTTTTTACTGAATCTGTGCGATATTTGCTTCTACAACTTTTTTGAGGGCGTTGTGTTCAACTTGTTCGGGGAAGTTGCGCCAGATTATGTATTTGGCAGTGGAAACTTCGGCAAGTGGGGCGCCGGTTGGGTTGTGAATATTGTCGATGATGAAGGCAAAGTCACCTGTTTTTGCAAGTGCAATGTCATCACTTGTTGCAGGGCCTGGACCAAAAGTTGCGGCAATTTCGAATCCTAAATCTTTGGCAAGATAAATCTGATTTTTATTACAGAAAACTTTAGCTCCTGCAAGACCTGCGGCTTCAATTTTTTTACGGCCTTCTTCGATTGTAGCAACGTATTCAGCTACGCGTTTTTTGCATTCATCCTGAGTGCCTGTAATTTCTGCAATTTTCTGTGCCATTTCTGTAACAGTTGCAATTGAGTTATCGCAGGTGATTTTTACCATATTTACACCTTCAATTGAATCGCCGAGGGTTTTCATCATGCGCTCAAAGCCAGCAAAAATGAAAATATCAGATTCGCTGATTGTCTGAATGTCGGAAACAGTAATTTCGTACTCTGGTGGATGGCGAAGATTTGCGGGTGCGATTGCGGTTACATCATCAAGTCCGGCTAAATCTGCAAATGCGGCTGTCCAGCTAGTTGAAGCTACAATTTTGGAAGATTGAGTTTGTGTGCATGCGGTAAAAACTGTTACCATCGAAAGAATAATTGAAGAGATAAAAATCATTGATATTGTCATAATGGTTTTTTCCACAAATTTTTTCATAAAAGAACTCCTTTTAAATTTGTTTTTATATTTTTTATATATTGCTTTGATTAAGCTCGCAATGACAATTTTTTTGTTCGCAAAGCCTTTATTTCAATGCAAATTAAATAAACCAATCCTGCAAGAACCGAAATTGTTGCGGCAGGAGGCCAGTTTATAATCACGGCGGTAACATAACCGATTACAGAAAGCCCACATCCAAAAATGCAGCTTACAATAAAAAGCCGTTTAATTCCGCCCGAACCCTTGCGATTGATTGAACTTGCGCTCAAAACCGGAAGCAGCAACAGGGAATCAATCAAAAAAGCTCCCAAAAGCTTCATTGCAAGGGCAACTACTACGGCAATCAGCAAAACCATCACGGTATAATGGAAGTTTACTTTAATTCCCATGGAACGGGCAATTTCTTTATTAAAAAACAGGGCCAGAATCGTGCGGAAATTCAAAATTACATACAAAACAAGCAGAAGGGCAAGAACTCCAAGACAAATTAAATCAGACACAGTGAGCGCAAAAGGACTTCCCCACATAAGAGAAAGCGTATCTTTTGCAGGAACATCGGCCACGTGCATGATGATTGAAGCAGCCGCCATACTCAAAACCATAACTGCCGCACTTGCTCCACTGAATCCAAAGCTTTGTGTTCGCATAATTCCCATCATTATAAAAATGAGGAGTAGATTAAGCACTACGGTAACCGGGATGATTGGCAGATTTATTGCAAGAGAAATTGCGCCGCCAAGAATTACGCCGTGCATGAGCATGTAACGCATTGGAACTAAATCCATCCGCAAAATCATTACGCCGCAAAGTGGATAGAAGGTTCCTGAAATGAACATTGCAATAAAGCCGCGAAGAATTGGCGCAAGTGAAAAAAGAAGGGCGAGCCGTGAAAAACTCATTCTGCACCTCCAGAATTGCAACCAGGCGTTGAGTTGGTACTTGGCGCGGTGGAATTATTACCAGGCGTTGAGTTGGTACTTGTGCCGCCGTCAAAACTTTCCCCGAGCACCAGTTTTTCCCAGCCGTGCAAATTGGCGAGTTCTTTATCGTGAGTTACAACGATGATTGTAGGAATTTCAGAAATTGTAAGAGAACGAAGGATATCGGTGACCATTTTTTTGTTTTCGGCATCAAGGGCGGAAGTTGGTTCATCCAAAAGAAGAAGTTTTGCATTCTGGGCAAGGCAGCGGGCAAGAGAGATTTTTTGTTTTTCGCCGCCACTAAGACTGTTAAAACTTCGGCCTCTCAGGTTTTGGGCACTTACCCGGCAAAGAGTCCTTTTTATAAGTTCCGTCCGCTCTTTCCCACGGATTTTTGCACTTACTCCAAGCCCCACAACTTCTTCAACCGAAAGACTCAGGCTTGTGTTGTCGGTGTTTTGCGGAATGTAGCCGATTGTGTAACGCGGAATCTCTGTAGGCTTTTTTCCACCAATTGTGATTGTTCCAGATGTTGGTTTGTAAATGCCTGCTAAAAGCCGCAAAAGAGTTGTTTTTCCAGCTCCGTTTTCGCCAAGAATCATCAGTTGGCCGCCAGATTTAAGTTCAAACGAAAGATTTTGTATGCTGCCAAATTCTGCGGTAAGATTTTGAACGCTTACTTCCACGCCCTGAACCAGTTTTGCACGCTGACGAAGAAGAAAATACATCTGGTCACTGTCAAAAAGAGGTTCAAGTTCAGCTTCGGTCTGGCACATCAGTTTTGGAACAAGATTTTTATATGTGATTTGAATCTGTTTTTCTTTTGGAAGATTTTTATTCAGCTGATTAATGTAATTGAGCGCGTTCTGGCTGCAAAGATCTGCGTGGATTTTTGTGATTCCAAGCCGGATTGAAAGAACAGCCGCTGCTTTACCGATTGCGCTGTCGTGGGAAGAAAGGACGGAAACCTTGGCGCGCTGCGCTTGTGAATCATCTTGGATTGTCGAGGATTTTTCCCCCGCTTGCGAGGACTCTGTTATTCCCTCACTTGATGAGGGAATCTCTAGAGCTTTTTCAAATTCAAAAAGGGGATGAAGCCATTTTCCACTGCTCGAAAAAATCGGTTCATCATCCCTAAAAATTTGAAGCGTTGTTCCCGATGGTAAATCATCCAAATAAGACATTCTAACTGTATTATGTTGTGCACAATCTTATTTTGCAATGTTAAAATCTATATATTTATAGTATGTTTCAAATGGGTCTTGCCGCATATGAACATTTTCGCCAAGTTCAAGAAGAAGGCCGTCACTTTGAGAATAAGTCTGCCACAAAGGAGGCTTGCAAACAGGATTGAAGTCATCGCAGGAGTTTTCTGTACAATCATCATCTGTGCATTTTCCATTCGGATTTCCATATTTTACAAAATTCACCCAATAAGTAGACATGATTTTTTCGAGAGTATAGTCTTCGTCATCATAATTTTTATTGTGGGGAACATTGCGGTAGGCATAAATCATTTCGCCAGAGTGATTCGTTCCAATTCCGCCGTTTTCTTTAGAAAAATAATATTCGTAAACCGGACGGCCCTGAGCAGAAACAACCTTACTCCAACTATCATGAGGATAAGTAAAACAAATCACACTGAAAATATCAGAATAAAATGATTTGGCTTCTTTGTTGTTTTTAGCAGGATGAAGGGCACAAAGAGCGTCAACATCAGTGATGTAAGGAGAAGCCGCAAGCACTTTTTTGTAGTTTCCTTTTGTAATATTTGTAAAAAATGTGAATCCAAAACCTTCGCGGGCGTTGAATCCGTTCAGCAATGCTTCTTCGTGATTCTGGCCTTTTGCATAAGTTTCCCACGGATATTCAGTAAGAGCGTATCCATCAACCGTCATAGAATTGTTGGCATAGCGGGTTTTAATCAGTTTTTCTGCAGGAATTTTTCTAAGGTCAGCCAGATTTTTTGCCTTAAATTCAGCCATGATATCGTGACCCATTTTTGTAGCCGCATCCATTGAACGGAAAGTGTGAGAAGGAACCGGAACTACAAGAGATGAACTTTCGCCGATTGCCCGACGGAACATCCCTTTTGTAAGTGGAGAAGCACAAAGCGCATTTACCGAAGATGAACCAGCCGATTCACCCGCAATTGTAATATTATTCACATCGCCGCCAAAAGCCTCGATATTATCGTGAATCCATTTGAGCGCCTTAATCTGATCCAAAAGCCCGTAATTTCCTGTTGAACCGAAAGGACTTTCTTCTGCCAGTTCTTCCAGCGCAAAATAACCGAAAACTCCCGTGCGGTAAGCAATATTTACAACGATGATTCCATCCTTACAAAGATTTTCGCCGTCATAATTTTCGTACCAGCTTGAACCGCTCATCAAACTTCCGCC
>JAILCM010000048.1 GCA_024680155.1 Treponema sp. | reverse complement strand
TTATGCTATAATATAAGCAGATGAAACAGAATAATTTTACACAACAGACACATTTTATCGGCGTTTTGCTGCCGGAAGATTTGACCCTCACTTTACAAGATTGCCGTCGTTATATGAACGAGGCATACGGTTGTAAGAGCGGACATGGAACTCCGATTCATGTAACTTTGGTTCCGCCTTTCAGACTTCAGGAAGAGTATACAACTGAAGATCTGGTTCGTGCGATTGAAAAAGAAGTTTTACCACAAGGACTTGGCTTTTCTGCTCACATCGAAAATTTTGATGCCTTTGGAGACAGAACTCTTTTTGGAAAAGTGATTGCAACTGAGAAATGGACAAAGCTCCGCGATGAAACAGTGAAGGCAATTTTGAATGCTTGTCCAGGCTGCACAAAAAAAGATCAGCGCCCATTCCAGCCTCATGCAACAGTTGCCAATCGAGACATTCCTGCAGGAGTAACAACAGAGGCTCTTCAGGTTATGAATGAACTGAATCTCGTAGAAGATTTCCCGGTTGATAACAATACAATTTTTGAGCGCAGGGGAAGCAAGTGGGAAGATGCAGTAATTCTTAAAATCTAGATTCTATGCTACTATATTTCAAAATCCAGGCAGGCACGGCTTGCTGTGAATGGGCGAACTTTGATGTCTACAAGGCCCGGGATTTTTCCTTTTCCTTAAATCATATTGCAGCCGGATTTTCTTTCTTCCGGGTGTGCAACTTCAAAACCGCAGTTTGCTTCCATGTTCAGTTCGCGCAGTTCCTTAATTCCGTCGATATAAAGTTGATAGTTGATTCCTGTGGATTCATACCCGCAGCCAACATCGTATTTCGTCGCCAAGAGATTCGCGGACAATCTGTTCACGTTGTTCATGGTTTGTGTCTTTTATTAAAATGCTTGTCATAGTGTTTCCAGATTATAAAATAATAAAAATGTTTGTAGAAGGCAAATGATATCTGCAGTCACTTTTTAGTATCCTGACTGACCCGACAAAACGTGATTTTAAAAAAAGCTGTTTTTTCTTACAATGCAACGATAAGTAGCATATTTTTTTATTTTTGTAATATCCGTTTTCTGTTAAAATATAGATGTCTGTCGTATGCTTTAATCAATTCTGAAGGAGGGTAGGGCAGAGCGCTTTTGCCTGATTTTTCGGAAAAATATCAAAAGAGAGGAAAATATGATTTTTGCAGAAAAACTTAAAACTCTTAGAAAAGAAAAAAACATTTCACAGGAGCAACTTGCAGAAAAAATTCATGTAAGCAGGCAGGCAATTACTAAGTGGGAAAGTGGAAATGGTATTCCCGACATTGAAAATCTGATTGCTATTTCTGCCCTGTTTAACGAATCGCTGGATTCACTTTTGAGTGAGGAAAAGAGTCTTATTTCAAAGCATGAGTTTCTTTATGAAAGCCGAACAGAGTATGATCTGGACAGCCCAAAGAAAATTGACTTAAAACTTGGCGCAGCACATGAAGTAATTATTGAAAAAACAAATGATGAAAAAATTCAGGTGATGGCCGCTTCTAACAAGTTTGTCTTTCTTGCCCAGCAGGTAAAGGTAAAGATTGATGAAGATAAAAAACGCATGGATGTTATTGTAAAGCATTCTCCGGACTTATCGGAAATTGCGGCACTGGAAAATCTTTTTATTCTTGTTCGTATTCCGGTAAAGTTTGTTGCTGATATTGAAGTTAGCGGTGAATTTGAAAATCTTAAAGTGCGTGACATTATTTTTGATGATATTGAATTTGACGGCAAGGCTAAAAATGTTTTTGTAACAAATGCCGGCGGCCATCTGGAACTTAACTCAAATTCAAATCTCAATGTTGAAGTAAATGCTGCACACGGAAAAATCGATTTGAATCATTTTCATGCGGTTTCAAAACTGAAGTTTGCAGAAGGGCAGAATTACTATCTGAAAAATGCCGGTCGCTTTACCCGTTTTGTGGATTCAAACGGAAAGATTTTGGCTGGTAAGCGTGAAAAAGATGACCCTTCAGAGCCTGTAGATTTGATTGTAGAACTGAACGGCTGGAAGGCTGAGGCTCAGATTATCTGATTGTCATCCCAAACTTGATTTGTGATCTATAAAGGAAATTTCTCATGTATACATATAAACCAAAACGATTTTATCTTCAGGTATTTATTGCAACCTGGACTTTCTGGCTTTTTGCAATTTTTTTTAATGAAGGGCTTATCTGCACCCTGGGAATGATTCTGGGCCTTATTAGTCCTGCAACTATTGCAATCATTACAGTTCTTACTTCAAAAAGTCAGGCACTAAAAAAAGATTTTAAGCGAAAGGTTTTCAATTTCTGGAAACTCAAGCCCCTTTATATTCTCGGCGGCTATCTGATTATGGCGATTGTGATACTTTCTTCTATATTGATATCACTTTTGTTTGGAGAATCAAAGGATCAGTTTTCTTTTATTAAGGGCTTTACCTTTAATGGTCCCGGCATTTTTGGTGCTATGGCTACTATAACACTTGCTGCAATTTTGGAAGAGGTTGGCTGGCGTGGTTACGGAGAAGATTCTATTGCACAATATCATTCCTGGTTTAAAGAATCTATAATTTTTGGTTTTGTCTGGGCTTTGTGGCACCTGCCTCTTTTCTGGATTCCTGGAACTTATCACTGGGAAATCCGTAATATGAGCAACTGGTATATGATTAACTTTTTTGTTTCTGTTATTCCGATGGGTTTTGTAACAACCTGGGTTTACGTAAAGAACGG
>JAILCM010000044.1 GCA_024680155.1 Treponema sp. | reverse complement strand
TTCGTTTTGTCCTTTTGAAATGAATTTTTCGTGGGCACCGGAACGCGCTCGTACAGAAGGCGAAAACGAAATCTTACCATGGCAGCTTGATTCAATTTCTTTTGTAAATTTTAATCTTGGATGGAGTAAAAATCTTACCGAATCTCTTTTGCTCCAGACTTATGTGCGTGGCAATACCGTAAATGTGATGAATATAAATCAGTTTAAGTTTTCTCCTACTGCTGAACTTTCATGGACTCCCGATTTTATTTTTGATATTTTTGAAGATTCCCCGGTTCCGTTTATGCTAAAAGCTTTGTATCTACGAGGCGGTGCAGAATTTTCCAATACCAAAAATTTCAAACCCGACTATTTTGCTTCTCTAGGAGTTGATTTTATTATTTTTGCTTCTATGGCCGCTTGTTACGGAAAATAAAACCTGATTTTTGTAGCGTGTTTGTTTTTTGACTATAAAAAATGTATTTTAATGGTTTCAGTTTTTCCAAAGTTCCGGCTTGATTTTTAATTCTTCAATGATTTTTGGTGCCGTGTCTTCTATACTCATTGCACTGTCATTCTCGCACTTGATGCGGGAATCTCTTTTTACCGCCCTAATCAAAAGATTCTTTGGTGTACTCTCAACGTCTATGAATTCCAGCATCTGAACCTTGTATCCTTGCTCTTCAAGCCATTCGCCGCGAAGGGCATCGGTCAAAAGGGCAGAAAAACGTTCTCGCAAAAGTCCGTGTTTTAAAAGCGGAGTAAAAAGTCCGTCTTTTTGGGAAAGAAGCTCTTTGTTCTCTGTGATTTGTGTATTTATCTGGTGCTGGCAGCATGGAACGCTCAGAATTGCCCTTGCGTTATGGCTTACCGCGTATTCAAGTGCAAAATCGGTTGCGGTGTCGCAGGCATGGAGCGTAATTACAATATCAGGAGAATCTGATTGTGAATAGTCAGCGATGTTTCCTGTTCTAAAAGTTAGTCCTTGTATGCCGAGTTTTTCTGTAATCTGATTGCAATAGTTGATTACGTCTTCTTTTAAATCCAATCCCTCAATCTGGCACGGAATTTTGCGGATTTCTGTAAGATAATAGTGAACTGCAAAAGTAAGATAGGATTTTCCGCACCCAAAATCCAGAACACGGAGGGGAGGGAATGCAAGTTTCTGTTCGTCTTTTTGTGAAAGTTCGTTCTGCTTGCGCTTGCAGTTTTGATTCTCAAAACTGCTTTCATCTTTTTCAGGGTGAAGTGCATTCACGGTGTCGTCTATAAATTCAAGGAATCGGTTTATCTGGCGGAATTTGTCGTATTTGGAAGAAATTACTTTTCCTTCAGCCGTCATAATTCCAAGCAGAACTAAAAATGGAACCGTTTTTACTTCCTGTAAAATGTAATTTTTCTTTTTTGCACTGCCTTGAACTAAGTTTAATCCTGGAATTGAATTTACATGATTCTGAGCAGGGCTTTTTTCAATTAAAATATTTTGCGAAACACTTGCTACATCTGGCTCTTTGTTTGAATCACGTGAATAGTTATCATGTTGCTTATTTGTCCGATTTTTATCATCTTTATTTATAGTTTGTGAACTTTTTGCTTCATTTTTAATGCTTTTAACCAGCCGTGTAATCTTTCCTTTTTTGTTTGCAAGAATTGTGATTTCTTCTTTATCTGTGCGTTCGGTGCAATTCTTAAAACTTTTTCCTGCGTGCTGTTCAATAAAATCTAACGCCTGTTCTTCGGTAAAATGCTGATGGAAAACCTGCGTCTTTGTGAACATCTCTACAAAATAAGAAAATCCGTTTGCCGAATTTTCAGCGCGAATTTTAATTTTTTCGTAATCCTTTCCCAAAATTGTTGCGGGTTTCCAAAAGGTTTAGAAAGTGTAGCACTCAAAAGCATGTTAATACAGTATACTATTTTGTCAAAAAATGCTACAATTAAGGTTATGGGAAAGTGTATTGTTTTTGTAAATCAAAAGGGTGGTGTTGGCAAAACAACTTCTGCAATTAATATCGGTGCTTATATTGCATTGGCAGGTAAAAAAGTTCTTCTTGTAGATTTTGACTCTCAGGGAAACATGTCTAGTGGTGTAGGCGTTTCAAAAGATAAACCGACTGTATATGAACTTTTAGCCGGGCAAGTTAAGGCTGAAGTTGCAGTAAAACACACTCCTGTAGAAAATCTTGATGCAATCAGTGCGTCAATTGATTTGTCTGGTGCCGCAATTGAGCTTGTAGACCAGGATGACCGCGAATTTTACCTAAAAGAAGCTCTTGCTCCTTTAAAAGAACAGTATGATTACATTCTTATAGATTGTCCGCCTTCACTTGGAATTCTTACTTTGAACGGACTTGCCGCTGCTGATTCAGTTCTTGTTCCTATGCAGTGTGAATATTTTGCTCTTGAAGGTATCACTCTTCTTCTTCAGACTGTTCAGAAAGTTCAAAAAGAAATTAATCCTGAATTAAAGATTGGTGGAATTTTCTTTACTATGTTTGATTCACGCACACGTCTTGCTCAGGATGTTGTTATGCAGGTTAAATCATATTTTAAGGATGTTGTTTTTAATACAATTATTCCACGAAATGTTCGTCTTTCCGAAGCTCCTTCACACGGACTTCCAATCTGCAAATATGATCCGTCTTGTATTGGTGCAAGAAGTTACGAAAAATTAGCAGAAGAGGTTATGAAACGTGGCTAAGAAAAATGCTTTGGGAAAAGGATTGGGTGCGCTTTTAAGTGATAATCCTGCCGCATCCGAAGAAGTTGCAGTTTCTACCGGTGGATTGCACACAGTTACAATTAAGAAAAATACAAAAATCCCGGATTGTATAGAAACTGATGAAAGGGGCGGACTTTGGATAGATCCTGCCCTTTTAAAACCAAACCCAAAGCAGCCTCGAACCGAATTTAATCAAAAGTTACTTGATGAACTTTGTGATTCTATTAAAGAAAATGGAATCCTTCAGCCAATTATTATTGAACAGGTTGAAGGCAGTACAAACGAATTTTACATAATTGCCGGTGAACGCCGAACTCGTGCTGCAAGAATGGCCGGTCTTACAAAAGTTCCTGTTCAGCTTAGAAAATTTGACGAGCAGCAGAAACTTGAAATGGCTTTGATTGAAAATATTCAGCGTGCCGATTTGAATCCTATTGAAGAAGCAACTGCATATTATAATTTAATTCAATTAAGCGACCTTAGTCAGGATGAAGTTGCAAAACGCGTTGGAAAAAATCGTTCTACTGTTGCAAATGCAATCCGTCTTTTAAAACTTCCCGAAGATATTCAGCATGCACTTGCAAACGGACAGATTTCTTCTGGTCATGCACGTGCACTTTTAATGGTAAAAAACGATGCCGACATGCACATTATGTTTGGAAAAATTGTTGGTTCTGGACTTTCAGTTCGCGAAGCCGAAGCCCTTGCCGACAATCTTAACAATGGTAGCCGTGCCGCATCTTCTAAAAAGAAAAAGTCTGTTTCTAAAAAAGACCCGGACATTGCAATTTTTGAGCAGGAACTTCGCAATCTTTTTGGTGTAAAAGATATCAATTTTAAGGGTGACGTAAACAAAGGTACACTTGAAATTGGTTTTTCTTCCAAAAATGATTTTGACCGAATTTACGAAGTTCTGCTCGGCCAGAAATAGATTAAATTCCTAAGAAAACTTTATAGCACTCAAAAATCTGGCAGATATCTTCTTTGCTGGTTATTTCCCAAGGTGCGTGCATACTCAAAACGGCAACGCCTGCATCCAAAACGTTCATTCCGTAGCTGGCTGCATGGTATGCAATTGTTCCGCCTCCACCCTGGTCAACTTTTCCAAGTTCCGCCATCTGGTAGCTTACTCCAGCATTGTTCATTGCAGCACGAACTTTTGCAATAAATTCTGGGTTTGCATCACTTGCACCAGATTTTCCGCGGCTTCCTGTGTATTTTTGGAAAGCTACACCGCCACCTAAAGCAGAAGCGTTTTCTTTATCAAAAAGATTTGCATTCATCGGGTCGTAAGCGGCATTTACATCACTTGAAAGCATGTTTGAATTTGCAAGGCATCGTCGTAAAGTAAGTTCTGAATATTGTGATTCTGTGCGGGCAACAACTTCGGCAACCATGTTTTCAAAAAGATTGGATGCCATTCCTGTTGCACCAACGCTTCCGATTTCTTCTTTATCAACACACAAACAGCAGGTCGTTTTTTTGCTAGCTTTTGTTTCTACCATTGCGGCAACTGAAGTAAATGCACATGAACGGTCGTCCTGTCCGTAGGCCAGAATAAGTGAACGGTCAATTCCAAGGTCACGTGCTTTTCCAGCTGGTACAATTTCGAGCTCAGCTGATTCAAAATCTGCTTCTTCAATTCCGTATTTTTCCTGCAAAAGCTTTAGAACAAGTTTTTTGCTTTTTTCTTTATGCTTTTTTTCCTTGTCATCTTCAGATTTTTCGTCAGTTTTTTTTGCAACGGGAATGCTTCCCATAATCAAATCTAAATCTTCGCCTTTAATAAAATCGCTTGCTTTGTCTTTCATCTGGTCCTGAGCAAGGTGAGGTAAAATATCAGAAATGCAGAAAACCGGGTCAGTATCATCTTCGCCAATAACAATATTTACTGTGCTTCCGTCTTTTTTACAAACAACACCGTGAATTGCAAGCGGTAAAGTTGTCCACTGGTACTTTTTAATTCCGCCGTAATAATGAGTGTTCAAATAAGTTATGCTGTCTTTTTCGTAAATAGGATTTTGTTTAGCATCTAAACGAGGGGAATCGATGTGAGCTCCGAGTATGTTAAGTCCGTTTTCAATTTTGTCTGAACCAATTTCAAAAAGCGCAATAGCCTTATTCATTTTGGTGATGTAAACTTTGTCGCCTGTTTTGAGCTTTTCGCAATCATTAATATTTTTGTAGCTGTTTTTTTCTGCAATGGAAATAATCTGATTAACGCATTCTCTCTCGGTTTTTCCTGCATTCAAAAATGCTTTGTAATCTGTAATAAGGTTTTCGTTCATTTATAAGCCTCCATTTTATTCGGACTGATTTTAGCGCGTCATGAATAAAAATTAAATAGTTTAATAGTTAAAAGATCTGACAGCACGAACAGAAAGCGTATAGCTCTTATCAGGGGTGTAAAAGTGCTCTCCATCCTTAAAATTTTGTACCCAGGCATTTCCATCATCGTTGTAAGAAGAAGCCCAGTACCAGGTATCATCACTTATTATTCCAGCTTTTTTCAGATTCTGATATATATAATCTAGCTGTTCTTTAGTTGGCAAGTTCCAGTCTGATTTTCCAGAACCCCTGTAATTTTTACAAGTTGTTTTTGCATCTTCCCAATCTTTTTGACCTAAAACCAAACTGCATTCATAGGCTTTTTTTCCGTCTATATAAAATACAATTCCGCCGCCAGGTCCTATGTCACCAATTTTAGGAGCGGATGTTGCTTCGGTGTTGCGAATTTCAAACAAATTAAATCCTTCTTCAATAAACTTTTTGGCAAGAGCAGGACGAATTTCTGTTTCATCAGTTACAGAAAGAACAAGCTCAAAAAGTCCATCTTCAAGATTTTTTACATTTACTGCAGCAACATTTGAAAATGATTTTGCCGCTTTTTTTGCATCTTTTGAATCTCCACCACCCAACGTAACATAAATTGAAGAGATAATTTCAACGTTATTTGTTGTTGTACCCAAATATCTTGGAATTTCGGTATTTATTTGAGTATCTGTAACATTTGTTTCTTCGGGCTGCATTTTTGAAGAAGCAAGAGTCAATGAACAAACAAGACTTTTTCCTGTATAAGAACTAGTAACATCCTTCCATTGACATATATCTCCAGAACCAAGCCTCTCGTAAATTCCATTCAAGTCATCAAGCGTTGGAACAAAAAATGTAAAAACGGTACCATCATAATAATCTGAACCATAAGTCTTTTTAATCGCAGCTTTTAATTCTTCTGCATTTTTTACGATAGGTAGAATTTTAGGCTCATTTGTATAAATCTTTATTTCATCCGTTTTATCACAGTTTTCTTTATAGTCATAATTGTTAAGTTCCTGATAGGTGTATGGACTACCTTCAAGAAGAGCTCCAAAATACTGAAGATAGGACATTTGTTTGTTTGTGCTTGGATGTGAATCTATTATTTTCTTTTCCAAGTCCCAAGGTGTATGACTGTTTATTTTTTGCATTTCTTCATGTGTCAAATTATAATAGGTTGGAATTAAATCTGCATCATTCCAGGTAATATCCATTTGATAGTATTGACCGTTTACTTGTAAAAAATTCCACGCATGTTCAGTACTCCTGATTTTTGCACAAGGAATTCCAAGTTGCTGCATATAATACTGAAAAAGTGCTGAATAACCGCCACAAATTGTCTTGTATTCTACTGAACCACTGTAGGCAGACTGCTGTTTTCCGCCTGTGTTTCCTGAATTAACGGCATCATCATTGTATTCGCAGGAAAGACAGATATAATCATGAATATATTTGATTTTGCTCATGTCATCGGGTAAGTTTGACGCATAATAAATAATGGGAGTAGTTGCATTCCAGAATTCCTGATATTTTTGTTCAAGCTCAGAACCATTCAGCCAGTACTTAAACACAAATTTTGTTACAGTTTCATCTGAATTTGTCCAATAGCTATAATCATCATCCCACCAGAAAGCTTCAGGATTGTCGTAATTCAAAGCATGCATAGTATCAAAAAATTCTTCTTTAGTAATTCCAACCGGTAAAGTAACCTCTTCCTCATTTGTCATTAAGGCTTTATATGCAACATCATAAACAGCCTTTTGATTTTTGTTCAGAACATTTCGGAAGAAAAGAAAAGAATCTGGAATTTCGTTTCCCCAAATATTCAGTTTTTTATAACGTTCAATAACACCACGAGTCTTTTTAGGCATCTTAACATCAACGTTATTGTATTCTAATATGTGTTCACCAGAAACAAGGCCTGTAGGCTTAGAACCAGAAGTTCTTATCTCGGGCGTAAAATTTGTTTTTACCTGAGCCATAGCCGGTACTTGAAATATACATGCAGAAATAATAATAGCAGCAAAAGATTTAGAAAATAACTTTTTCATTTAAAACTCCAACCATTAAATTTTATTCCATTTTAACATAAAATTGAATTTTGGGGAAATAGGGATTATATAAAAAATAGTGAGGGAATAGGGATTTGTGTTTTAGGGGGGGGAGGCGGGTGATTTGATGGCGTGGGAGCATGCAAAAAAAAACGCGGAATTTCGGGAGAATGCCTGAAATTCCGCGTTGGTTTGTTTTGTTGGGATGTTTATTCTACAATAAAGGCATCTTTTGGTGCGCCACATTCTGGGCATTTGTAGTCTGCAGGTACATCAGCCCATGCTGTTCCCGGTGCTACATTATTCTTCGGGTCGCCTTCATCTTTGTCGTAAACGTGTCCACATTTGTCACATTGCATTCTTTCCATTATAATACCCCCAAAAAGTTTTTCCTTAAATATTTAATCTTTACGCATACTTGCAAAAGGATCTTCTGTTCGGTACATTTCGCGCAACTTTGGTTTTTCAATTTTACCAGTTGGATTACGCGGAACCGGTGCAAAGATGATTTTGCGAGGCCGCTTATACTTAGGCAATTCCAGACAGAAATTATTTACATCTTCTGCTGTGCAAGAATAACCTTGTTTTACTTCAATAATTGCTGCTGCAATTTCGCCAAGTCGTTTATCGGCAAGACCAATTACAGCAACGTCTTTTACAGCTTCCATTTTGTGCAGGAAGTCTTCAATTTGAACAGGATAAAGGTTTTCGCCACCAGTGATGATAACATCTTTTTTACGGTCAACAAGATAAATGAATCCATCATTATCCATCATTGCCATATCGCCAGTGTAGAGCCAGCCTTCATCATCCATAACTTCGGCAGTTGCTTCCGGATTTTTGTAATAGCAAACCATTACGCCAGGACCAAATACTGCAAGTTCACCAACATCACCTTGTTTTACTTCTTTACGGTTTTCGTCAACAATCTTAACTTTCCAACCATAACCAGGAATACCGATTGCACCAATTTTGTGATCATTTCCAACACCAAGATGAACACATCCAGGTCCAATACTTTCTGAAAGTCCGTAGTTTGTATCGTAATCATGATGAGGAAAGTATTTTTTCCAGTCTTCAATCAGTTTTTTAGGAACCGGCTGGGCACCAATGTGCATAAGTCGCCACTGTTCAAGATGGAAATCATCTTTTTTAAGGTCGCCGCGGTCAAGTGCATCAAGAATATCCTGAGCCCAAGGTACCAAAAGCCAAACTATAGTACAACGTTCATCAGAAACTGCTTTTAAAATTACATCAGGTTTTGTACCGCGTAAAAGAACTGCTTTACTTCCAGAAATAAGCGAACCGAACCAGTGCATTTTTGCTCCAGTGTGGTAGAGTGGTGGAATACAAAGGAAAACATCATCTTCTTTTTGTCCGTGATGATTTTGTTCAACTGATGCTGAATGCATTAAAGCGCGGTGTTTGTGTAAAATTGCTTTTGGAAAGCCAGTTGTGCCGGAACTAAAATAAATTGCGGCATCATCATCGTCGGTAAGTTCAATGTTTAAGTTTTCCGAAGAATAATTCATTACAGACATTACGTAATTTTCTGAAAAAGTTGGTGTAAGACCTTCGCCAACGTAAATTAAAAGCCGACGATTCATTATTTTTTCAGAAATTACTTCAAGACGGCCAATAAATTCAGGTCCAAAAAAGAGAACAGAAATATCAGCAAGATTAAGACAATAATCAATTTCATCAGATGCGTAACGGAAATTAAGAGGAACAGCGAGAGCTCCGGTTTTTAAAATTCCAAAATAGATTGGGAGCCATTCAAGGCAGTTCATCATCAAAATTCCGACTTTATCACCTTTGCGTACTCCACGTTCCAAAAGATAGTGGGCACAGCGGTTTGCTTTTTCGTTAAAAATGTGCCATGAAATTTCACGTCGGTAAGGCAGATTAGGTTCCGGCTGGGTAAGGTCAAATTCCTTCCACGTCATGCGCCGGGTATCTTTTACTTCGGGATTTAATTCCACGAGTGCGCATTTATTTGCAAATTTTTCTGCATTGCTTTCAAGATATTTTGTAATTGGCATTTTTATATTCCTTTATCATTATATTATAACTCATAAAAGTCAAAAACACTATAAAAAAAGTTTGTTAGAAAAGGTGAATTTTTGCCGGATTTTTGTGAGATTTTAGCTAACGGGATTTTGTGAGATTGTTGTAAACGTGTAGGTAAAATTTTTTGATTGAATTTAAGCGTGTTCTTCTATATACTGAATCTAATTTAGAAAATTTATCAGGAAAACTTGGAGGATTAAAATGGATAAATTAAAAATTTTACTTGCTAAAGGAAGAATCTACGAATCGGTGTATGAACTTTTAAACGATGTAGGTATTTCCATCCATCTTCCAGACAGAACTTATTTTCCTACAACTAACCAGAAAGATTTGGCATTTCAGGTAGTTAAGCCACAGATTACATCACTTTTGCTTGCAAATAATAAAGCAGATGTTGGTTTTAGCGGAAAAGACTGGGTTTATGAAAACGGTGTTGAAGATAAAGTTGTAGAAATTATGGATTTGGGCTTTGACCCTGTAAGAATTGTTGCCGCAATTCCAGAAGCAAAAGATTACGAGACTCTTCTTAAAGGTCCTGTTACAATTGCAACTGAATACCAGGCTTTGAGTAAAAAATACGTTGAAGATAAAAAGATTGACGGTACAATTTTCCGCACCTGGGGAACAAGCGAAGGTTTTGTTCAGGATACAGAAGATTCAATTGCCCAGATTTTGATTGATAACACTTCAACAGGTTCTTCATTAAAAGCAAACCGTCTTAAGATTGTAGATACCTTAATGGAAAGTTCTACAAGAATGTACGCAAGCAAAGAAGCAATGGCAGACGAAAGCAAAAAGCAGAAAATCATGGAATTGAAGATGCTTTTTGAAACAGTTTTGAACGCCCGCGACCGTGTAATGCTTGAAATGAACGTTGCAGAAAAAGATTTTGAAGCTTTGATTAAAGGCATTCCAAGTATGAAGAGCCCTACAGTTTCTCCATTGTTCGGTGGAAACGGTTATGCGGTAAAAATTGCCGTTAAAAAGAGCGAAGTTCCAACATTGCTTCCAAAGCTCCAGAGTCTTGGTGCCAGCGACATTGTTGAGTACGAACTTAGAAAGGTAATGCTTTAATTTATTTTTCGAGTTTAACTTGTGGCAGTTCTTTCACCCAAAGGTCTGCCATGAGTTTATATCCTGCCTCGTTTGGGTGAATTCCGTCTAAACACATATAATCGCGGTAATCTTTTGTTTCTAAAAGAGCAAGCCTCATATCTACAAATTGTACATTGTTCTTGTAAGCGTATTTAACAAGATGCGCGTTGTATATCTCGTGATTGCGGTAAAGACGGCTCCAGTCGCCACCAAGAAATTGCAAATTCTTTTCGCGGTCTAATCCTTTTGAAACAGTTTCAAGCCATCGGTCTGCAACCAAAGCAGGCATTGTCATTAAAAGCGGTGTAATTTTGTGCAGGCGGCAGGCTTTTACCATTTCGTCTAGAATGCGAAGGTAATCGGCAAGAGGAACTTTTTGTTCGTGAGGGGCAGCTGGATTTTCGTTGATTGGTGCCCAGTCGTAGTCGCAGTCATTTCCGCCAAATTCAATTATACAGATATCAGCAGTTCCGCCTTTTTCAAGCCATTTATTAAATTTCTGCTGGCCTTTTGTAATGATATTTCCGTAAATGGAACGATTATCAAGTTCAAAGCCAAGTTCTTTCTGGGCAAGAGCAAGAGAATTGTTTTCTGTAATGTCAAAAATGTGGTCCGATTCAGGATTTGTAACCACGCCTTTAAGAATAGAGTCCCCAAAAACTACAATAGATTTTCCCTTCATCTTGCCCTCCTGTGGTCGCTGTATAAATGTATCGCAGTTTTGTTTACAAAACTGCAAATGCGGGCGGTACCAACTTGCATTTGTATATCAACTGGCGGCCCGCATTAAATTATTACGCCTTTTGTGCTAGGAATCGCACCGTTTCTTCTTACGTCAACTTCTACGGCAGCGCGGATTGCTCTTGCAACGGCTTTAAAGCTTCCTTCAATTTTGTGGTGGTCGCTTCTGCCGCGGATTACGTCTATATGTAAGTTGCACTGTGCAGCGTTTACAAAGCCCTGCCAGAAATCTTCAAAACAGTCGGTCTGGAAACTTGCCTGAACGCCGTTACTTTCGCTTACAAGTGGAATTCCTGTAAGTTCTGCCTTATTTACAAGGTAAGGTCTTCCGCCAAAATCAACGGCAGCCTGAACAAGACTTTCGTCCATCGGATAAATAAAAAATCCGCTTCTGTAAATGCCGGCGCAGTCTCCAAGTGCCTTTTTAAAGCATTCACCAAGAACAATGCCAGTATCTTCTATTGTATGGTGCTGGTCTACGTTCAAATCGCCTTTGATTGTTCCAGACAAATCAAAAAGTCCATGCTTACAAAAAGACTTAAGCATATGGTCAAAAAATCCAATCGGATTTTCAACATCGCATTTTCCGCTTCCATCCAAGTTTAATGTTAATTCAATCTGAGTTTCCCCAGTAATTCTTTTTACAGTTGCAGTTCTCATTTTTTGCCTTCTATCTATTTTATGTGTTTGAACTATCTACTCAACTTTCTATATACAACGCGTTTTGGAACTCCAGCGTCTTCACCAAATTCCTTAAGCTTCCATTCTGCATAGTCGCTCCAGTTACCTTCAAAGAAACGAACTTCGGAATTATTTTCGAATGCAAGAATGTGAGTACAGATTCGGTCTAAGAACCAGCGGTCGTGGCTTACAACAAGGGCACAACCTGCAAAATCTTCCAAAGCTTCTTCCAAGGCACGGACTGTTTCTACATCCAAATCGTTTGTAGGTTCGTCGAGCATAAGAACGTTTCCGCTTTCTTTGAGCATAAGTCCAAGATTCAAACGATTCTTTTCACCACCAGAAAGAACGCTTACTTTTTTGTTCTGGTCGGCACCGCCAAAATTGAACCATCCGCAATAAGCATGGGCATTAACTTCGCGAACGCCACCTTCCAATGCGCGGCCTTTTTCGTCAACGGCACCAAGTTTAATTAAATCTGCACCGCCGCTCAAAGTTTCGTAAACGGTTTTATTTTCGTCCAAAGTTGTTCTCATCTGGTCAACATAAACGGCTTTTACAGTAGAACCGATTTTTATTTCGCCTGAATCTGGTTTTTCAAGACCTGCAATCATTTTGAAGAGGGTTGTTTTACCGGCTCCGTTTGGACCAACAATACCTACAATTGCACCTGCCGGAATGTGAACGCTCAAATTTTCAAAAAGAAGCTTATCGCCGAAGGCCTTTGTTACATTTTCCAAATCGATTACCTGGTTTCCAAGGCGTGGACCTGCCGGAATAGAAATCTGTGTATCTTTAAGCTGCTTCTTTGATTCCTGAGCCATAAGTTCGTTGTAGCGGGTGATGTGTTCCTTGTGTTTTGCCTGACGACCTTTTGCACTTGTATGAATCCATTCCAACTCGCGGGCAATTTCTTTCTGGCGCTGACTTTCGCCTTTTGCTTCCTGGGCAAGTCGGGCATTTTTCTGTTCAAGCCAGGAAGAATAATTTCCTTTGAAAGGATATCCTTCTCCGCGGTCAAGTTCCAGAATCCATCCTGCAACATCATCCAGAAAGTAACGGTCGTGGGTAATTGCAATTACAGTTCCCGGGTAAGTGTGAAGATGATTTTCAAGCCATGCAACAGTTTCTGCATCAAGATGGTTTGTAGGTTCATCCAGCAAAAGAATGTCTGGTTTTTGAAGAAGAAGTCGGCACAAAGCAACACGGCGGCGTTCACCTCCAGAAAGCACATCTACAACCTGGTCTGCAGGTGGACATCTTAAAGCTTCCATTGCAAGTTCAAGATTGTTATCAAGGTTCCATGCATCAACCATATCAAGTTTTTCCTGAACTTCTGCCTGACGAGCCGCAAGTTTATCAAAATCTGCATCCGGGTCGCCGTAAGCTTCGCTTATTTTATCAAATTCTGCAAGAAGATCTGTAATTTCTTTTACGCCTTCTTTTACAACTTCCAAAACTGTTTTTCCCGGCTCAAGTTCAGGTTCCTGTTCAAGGTAGCCGATTGTATAGCCTGGGGCAAGTGTAGTTTCGCCGACAAAATCCTTGTCTTTTCCTGCCAGAATCTTAAAAAGTGAAGATTTACCAGAACCGTTTGGACCAATTACACCAATTTTTGCTCCGTAATAATATGAAATGCTTATATCTTTTAAAACAACCTTGGTTCCGTAAGAACGGCTAACCCGGTCCATAGTATAAATGATTTTTTTGTCGTCGAATGTCTTTGCCATGTATTATTCCTTTTTTATAACTGATTTCTTTTCCTATATTCTATCATAGTTTTAATAATATTGTAACTAACCGCTAATTACATAGATTTATATTTTATGCTAGAATGCAAAAAAAGTTTAATGGTTGGAGTTTAAAATGAAAAAGTTTTTATCAAAATACTTTATAACTGCTGTTTTTAGTTTATTTATTTCAATCCCTCTTTTTGCCGAAGTAAAAACTTCATTTACTTTAGAAACTCGTCCTGAAGGAATTCTTCCTGGTGGATTAGTTGATAATGAAAGTACAGGAAAAAAGAATTTAATCGACGTAAAAATGCCTGCTAAAACTCGCGGTATTGAACGTTATCAGAAAAAAAATGTCTTTGATCAGAATATTCCAGATTCATTTCTTTTCTATAGAAGTCTTCTTAATGACAGACAAAAAATTGCCTACGATATTGTTTATAAAACTTTGATGAATACTCAGCACGAAACTGAACTTACGGTAAAAACTTCTATTAAAGAATTTTCGCAGGTTATGGAAGCTGTTCGTTATGATAATCCTGAAGCTTTTTGGTGGAGCGGCGACTATCTTTACTGGAATAATTCTGACGATGTTGTAACAAAATGCCAGCTTAATTATTGGATTGATGATTCAAAACTTGAACAGGCATACGAAGAATTTTGGGGAATGACAGTTCCAATTATTTTTTATGCTTCAAAACTGCCTGATGAAATGAGCAAAATCAAATATATTCACGATTATATCTGCCTTTCTACCGAATACGATTATCAGTCTTTTGAATCTGGAAATTATGGCGGAAAGCTTCAGACTGCTTATAGTTGTGCGGTTGAATATAAAACTGTTTGTGCAGGTTATTCATCATGTTTCCAGTATTATATGCAGCAGCTTGGAATTCCTTGTGCAAGTGTTTGGGGCAGTGGTCACGAATGGAATTTTATAAAAGTAAACGGTCAGTATTACCAGATGGATGTAACCTGGGACGATACTCAGATTGTTCCATGCTATTTTAATTTAAAACATGTTGATATGCAGAAATTTGATATGCACGGCCTTGATCCTCTTGCAAACGAAGTTATTAAAAAGTATCCAAGTACAAGTAATGCAATGTCTTACCTTGCCTATTTTGGACCGCTCATCGTCGGAAGCCCTTACACCTATCAGGAACTTGGAAACTTTGAAAGAGAAGTAAATAATCCTGAGTCTGCAAAAGTTTACCAGACTGAACCACAGAGTTTGTATACCATAAGCAATTCTGACGAATTTAGAGAGCTTATTACTCTTGCGTTTAATTCAACTGGCGGAAACGAAACTTCATTTTCTTGTCTTATTCCAGATAAAAATGATTTTGACAGCCTGAAGACTTTGGTTGAAGACGGAAGTATAGGTGATTGGATTTATTCTTTGCGTGGAAGTGGAGCTTATTCATACAATTACACTTATTACACAATTGAAGACAGCATTCTTTTAGATCTTAAGCTTACTGTAAATTATTAATTTTTGAAAAAAAAATATTGGATTATTAAAATGAAAAAACTTATTCTTTGCGGGGCAGTTCTTTTGTCCCTTTGTACCTTTTTGTTTTCGGCTCCTAAAAAAGGAAGTTCAAAATCTAACGATAAACTTTTAAAGGATGCTTTGGAATTGGAATCGGCCGGTTATTCGTATTTATATGGAACCGATGTTGACCAGGATTTGTATTTTGCGCTTGAATGTTTTGAATCGGCGCTGGATGTTCTTGATGAATTAGAAATTGAAGATGAAAACACTTTTTCTTTGTGTAACGGCATTGGAATTGCAAGTTTTGAACTTGGTGATTATTATTATGCGCTGGAATTTTACGAAGAATCTTTTAATATTGCAAAAAAACTTTTTGGCGAAAATTCAAAGGAAATTGCGGGTTGCTATAATAATTTAGGACTTGTGAATTCCGCTTATCAGAATTACGAAGACGCGCTTTTGTATTTCGAAAAATCACTTGCACTTTACAAAAAATTAAATCCAAAAAATCAAGATATTCTCGAAGTTGCAGATGTTTACAATAATATTGCAAAACTTTACGAATCACAGGAAAATTTTTCTAAATCTCAGGAATATTATGAAAAAGCTCTGAAAATTTACAAAAATACCGATGGTGATTTTACTTCAAATGCAGCCGCAATTTATGCAAATCTTTCCAGAGTTCTAATGGAAAAAGGTGAACTGAAAAATGCAAAATCCTATGCTGAAAAAGCGTTGAAAATTCAGCAGGATATTTTTGGTGATTATAATTCACAAACTGCTGCAACTTACAGACTTCTTGCTTTAATTTATCAGAAAAACGGAAAAACAAAAGATGCGCTGGATTATTATTCGGATGCACTTGAACTTTATTCCGAGGTTCTGGGAGATTATCATCCTGATGTTGCACAGACTTATTTTGATTTAGGAATGTTTTATTATAGTCAGAAAAAATATAAAGAGTCCGTTGAAAATTTAAAGACTGCTTTTGAACTTTATTCACAATGTCAGAATTATGATGTAATTATTAAACATGCCCTTGAAATTTATTTTGAACTGAACGATTATCCACCAAAATTTGAAAATTCATTTTTTGATTTAAAGTTGGATGCCATTTTTGAAGGAATTGCAGCGGCGGAAGATGCCAGAATTGATGTTAGTTCGCGTAAAGAAGCTGTAATGCAAAAAGCGTTGCCATTGTATTATGCAGCGGTTTCGTTGTTTGCTCAGGTTGATGAAGGAAAATCTGCTTTTTATTATTCTGAACTTTTGAGAAGCCGCGGATTTTTGGATGAAGTTGGGACCGAAGTTGCGCTTAATCTTAGTGGAGTTACCGAAACTGAACGTACTCAATTTAAGGAACTTAAAAAAAAGATTCAGTCGCTTTCAAAAAAGATTGCCGGTCAAAATGAAAAACAAAAAAGTCAGATTGATAACGGGGCAATTTCAAATTATAAGGATGAACTTGAACAGGCAAATAAAAATCTTTCTGAATTAAAGGAAAAAATCATAGAACACGAACCAAAATTTGAACTTTTTATGAATCCTGAACCTGTTGATTTTTCGGAAGCAAAAGACTGGTGTGGAAAAGACCGTGCTGTTCTTGAATATGTAATTTGGGATGATGATAAAACTAAAAAAATCGATCCGTATTGTCTTGTAATTACTAAAAAGAAAGTTACTTGTGTTCCATTGGATTCTGAATTTGATTATTCTGATGCTTCTAAAAAATATCGCGAACTTATTACGAGCCGTAAACCTCTAACCGATTCTGAATTGAGCAAACTGAATAAATCTCTTTACCAAAAACTGATTGAACCTGTAATTTCTGTAATTCCAAATTCAGTTTATGATATTGTAATTGTTCCTGATGGTGCAATTTCGTTTATTCCGTTTGATGTTCTTAGTCCTGATGGACAACTCTTTTTTGGAGTTGCGTTTAATTTAAGTTTGTCGCCGTCGGTTTCGGTAAGTATGATGAATAGTAATAAAAATATTGCTTCATCAAAAAAAATGCTTGGAATTGGAAATGCCGTTTATTCAGATGAAGATTCTGGTGAAGACCGCGCGTTTACACAAAAGTTTTTAACAATGCCAGCTGGTGGAACAGGCCCAGGTGCTAGTTCAGAAGCGGGAGCAACTGAAAGTCTTATAAAAAAATATGTTGCAGATGAAGATGCAGGTCGTTATTTTGAGGCAAAAGATATCAGCTGGTGTAATATTCCTGGAACTGGCGAAGAAATTCACAATATTCAAAGTAAAGTTTTTGGCAGCAGCAATTTCCAGATTATAGAAACTTCTGGTGCAACTGAACAACAATTAAAGGAACTTTCAGATTCAAAAAAACTTGCTGATTATTCGGTTTTGCATTTTGCCTGCCACGGTTATTATGATGTTGATTATCCGCAAATGTCGAGCATTGTTTTTGGAGAAGTTTCAAAAGAAGTTGATGAGCGTGGAAAACAGGATGGATATCTTACTTTGTCGGAAGCGGCAATTCTTAATATAAATGCAAATCTTGTAAATCTTTCTGCGTGCCAGACTGGACTTGCCAAAATTAAAAAAGGCGAAGGAATGACGGGGCTTGTTCGTTCGTTCCTCGTTGCCGGTGCTAAAAAAGTTGGAGTTACTCTTTGGTGTGTAGATGATGAAGCAACCTGCGAATTTATGACAAGAATGTATTCTAAGGTAAATGATTACGGCTTTACTTACGAAGAAGCTTATTCTGCAGTAAAAGATGAATTCCGCAATATTGAAAAATGGTCTTCACCTTATTACTGGGCTGCATTCATTTTGTACGAGTAGTTTTTAGGGAATAGAGAATAGTGTATATTAATGGCCGCTTGCTTTTGGCAAGCGGCCATTGTTTTGTATGTTGATTTGAATGCTATTCTATTTCTTGTGCTGAACTTGTGCCAGACCGCGTTTGAACTGTGGAATTCTTGCACAGGCTGTTGTATTCCAGCCGTCACGGTCGCCGCGTTGTAAAAAGTGGTAGGCAACTCCTGCAATCATTGCACCGTTGTCTCCGCAAAGTTTAAGCGGCGGGAAGATGCAGTTCAAATCTTTTCGTTCTGCAAGCATGGCACGTAATCTGGAATTTGCTGCAACTCCACCACCACAAACGACAGTTTTTAGTCCTGTATCATCTGCGGCACGTAAAAGCTTACTTATCAGAGTTTTGATTGCAGTTTCCTGGAATGCGGCACACATATTTTCGGTTGTATGCTCGTAGCCAGGTTTCCAGAACATATCACACTGGTGAATTACTGCTGTTTTTAATCCGCTGAACGAAACATCATAACGGTGTTCATTTTCATCAAGTTTTGGAATTGGGAATGCAGCTGATTTTGGGTCACCTTTTTTTGCAAGATTGTCGATTATAACTCCTCCCGGGTAGCCCAAACCGTAAAATTTTGCAACTTTATCAAAAGCTTCACCAACCGAATCATCAACTGTAGTTCCAAGAATTTCCAAATCATCAAAACCGTTAACTTTACAGATAATGCTGTGTCCACCGCTTACAAGCAATCCCAAAAATGGATATTCAACTGGAGTCTGCAACTGAGCCGCATACAAATGTCCAAGCATATGATTAATTGCAATAAAAGGTTTGTTTGTAGCCCACGCAAGAGTTTTTCCAAAAGTAAATCCAACCAAAAGAGAGCCCATCAGTCCCGGGCGGTTAGTTGCGGCAATTGCGTCTACATCGTCAAGCGTCATATCAGCTTCTTTAAGTGCTTGCTTTACAACCGGCAAAATCCATTCTGCGTGTTTACGGCTTGCAATTTCGGGTACAACGCCCTTGTAAATTTTATGGAACGGAATCTGAGTAGCAACAACATTACTTAAAATAGTTTTTCCGTCTTCTACAATTGCACATGCTGTTTCATCGCAGCTGCTTTCTATTCCTAAAACTTTCATGCGGTTCTCCATGTGTGGTCTATCTGTTCAACCACCGCCTAATTTGACAATTATTTAGCGTTCGTTTAATTCTTTTTTGCGCGGCTTTTACTTACCGTACTGAACGTGTATCCTTGTGCTTTTAGTTCAGGGTACGCTTCCTTTAAAAATGCAGGAAGAAAATCTGCGCTCCAAATATGTCCTATCATTATAACGCTGCCATTTTTATTTGCAAGAGCAAGGCCTTTATTCAGTTCGCTAAGGGCATTTACACGAGTTTTTTCGTTATCCAAAAAGATGTTTCGTTCATACCACGAATAACCAAGCTCGCGGGCAACGTATGGAACTTTTGTTTCAACATTCGTGCGGCTATCCAAAAAGAAAATTCCTTCTTCCGAAGCAAGTTTCATCACCACTGCCATCATATCTGCATCAGCGGTGATTGCGGAACCTTCGTGATTGTTCATTCCTTCTATCGGGCCAATTTCGTTTATATTTGTAAAAAGTGTGCTTATAACTTGATTTTCGCTCATATCCGGTGTGATTGCGCCTGGTCCCGGATTAATTTTTGCATTTACAGATTGCATTGGCTGGTGAAGCATAAGTTCATTTCCGCTTTTACGAACCATGTCCGCGCTTTCTTTTGAATGAGTAATCTGCGGCAAAACGGCAACAGTAATAGGGAATGGCAATTCCAGAAATTTTTTCAAATGTTGAATATTTTGTCCGCCGTCATCAAAAACAAAAATCAGCTGAGCATTATTTTGAGCTTTAGGAAAATTGAATTTTGAAGTTGTCTTTGTATTGTCTGTTTTTTGTGGCTCCAGTTTGTTGTCAGTTTTTATGCTTGCAATTTCCGTGCTTGGATTCGGTTTAATTTCGTTAGTTGATTGCTGTGTTTTATTTGTTGTGTTTGTACTATTTTGTGTGCTTGTTTTATTTTGCGAGTCGTTTTTATTTTGGGTGGCCTGATTTGTCTTATTGTTTTGATTTTGTTGTGTGGTCGAGTTGTTTTTATCGGCTGTATTTATGCGTTTATTGTTTGATTGATTATTTTGATTTGAAGATGCCTGCTGATTTGAGTCCTTGTTGTTTGTTTCCGTTTTTTTATCATCACTCTTTTTATCATCCTGTTCAAAACGCTGAGTGATTGATGGTGGTTCTATTTTATTTGCATTTCTTTTTGCCTGAATCAAATTTGCCGTAATAAGAAGCAGAATGCAAACTCCAATTACGCCCGCACATAATAAAAAGGCTTTGTGTGCCGGAATATAAACTTTTGGCTTTTTAGAAGATTTTCGTTTTGTTGTTGATTTTGTAGTTCTTTTTGCTGTTGATTTAGCTGAACTTTTTGTAGTGGACGAACTTCTTCTTGAAGTTCCTGTTTTTTTTCCCCCAGAAGTATTTCCCATTGCTATATTGTATTGTTTTCTTTGACACATTTCAATAAATGTTATATTTTTTGTATGTACATTTTTATAGAAAAGTTTTGAGGTGAATATGATAATTACATGTTTGGATTTAGAAGGCGTTCTTGTCCCAGAGATTTGGATTGCCTTTGCTGATACTGTTGGAATTCCTGAGCTTAGAAGAACAACCAGGGATGAACCTGATTACGACAAACTTATGAAGTACAGAATTGGAATTCTTAAGGAACATAATCTTGGCTTAAAGGAAATTCAGGATACAATCGAAAAAATTGATCCGCTTCCTGGTGCAAAAGAATTCCTTGATGAATTACGTGGAATCTGCCAGACAATCATCCTTAGCGACACATTTGAACAGTTTGCCGCTCCATTGATGAAAAAACTTGGTCAGCCTACAATTTTCTGTAACACTCTGGAAGTTTCTCCTTCTGGCGAAATTACTGGTTACAAAATGCGCTGCGAAAAGAGTAAACTTACAACTGTAAAGGCTCTTCAGTCGATTGGTTATGAAACTATTGCGAGCGGTGACAGTTTTAATGATTTGGGAATGATTCAGGCTTCTAAGGCAGGATTTTTGTTCCGTTCAACAGAAAAAATCATTAAGGATTATCCGCAGTACAAAGCTTTTACAGAATATTCAGAACTTTTAGACGCAATTAAGAAAGTTGTGATAAAATAAGTTGTTGGAGAGTTTGCGTTGCAGACTTAAAATATTGATTATAAATTTTCAGGAGATTAATCATGAAAAAAATTATTGCAATTGCAGTAGCTGCTGTTGTAATGGCAGGCAGTTCATTTGCTCTTGGCCTTGGAGTTGGTGGTAAGGCTATCATCGGTAAGAACGTTGCAGACAATCAGCCAGTTAAGGATGCTGCAATTGAGGCTTTGTCCGACAGAAACTTTGATTTTGGCGGAAGTGCTTATGTAAATCTTTCTATTCTTGGTGGACTTGGCGCTCAGCTTGAAGCAAACCTTATTAACAGTGCTATCAATTTTGAATCTACAGCATCTGAAGGTTCTGCTCCTCAGACAGTAAAATGCGATACTTTGTTCTTTGATATTGCCCCAATGGTTTGGTGGAATGTTGACTTGTGGAAACTTCGTATTGGTGTTGGAGCTGGTCCAAACTTTTCTATTACTGTAAACAGCCCGTCTGAACTTGCAACTGCTACACAGGATATGTTCACTCCAGGTGTTTGTGCTGGTGCTGATGTAAGATTCTATCTTACAGACCATCTTGGACTTGTAGTTTCTGCACGCTATGTTGGTGAATTTACAACAAAATCAAAAGAAATTAAGATTGCCGAAATTCCTACTGGTCAGGAATACCCAACTTATACAGCTAATCGCCAGACACTCTACGGTGGAATTGGTGCAGAATTCAAATTGTTCTAATTTTTTGTAAAAGATTGAACGAGAAAAGTTTACAGGTGGAAAATCAATCCGCTTGTAAACTTTTTTTTGCTTGCAGAAAAATTCAATTTACACTATATTTCTTGCTTGCAGGGGTGGTTTTATGGTGAACGTTGTTCCCTAAAGCCTGAGATTATACCCTTATAACCTGATCCGGATAATACCGGCGGAGGAAGGCATGAAAAAGTCATACCTTATGGCAATGCGTTCGTATTGTCTTGTTTCCTTGTTAGTTTTTATGTTGGTTTGCAGTCTTTCTGGCTGTAAAAAAAATGATTCAGCTCGTCTTGGTGAAGTTGTAATTTACACTTACGATTCTTTCTGTGGTGAATGGGGTGCAGGACCTGAAATTGCACGCCTGTTCGAAGAAAAAACTGGAATCAAAGTAACTTATGCAGATTGTGGCGACGGCGTTCAGATTCTTTCAAAAGCTCTTATTGAAAAAAATGCACCTTATGCAGATATCCTTCTTGGACTTGATAACAATCTTATTGCAAAAGTTCGCGAAAGCGGCGTACTCCAGAATTATATTCCTTCAAACGCTTCTTTAGTTAGCAATGATTTGTGGACTGAATTAAACGCTTCTGAAAACAAAAAAGATTTTATCCTTACTCCTTATGATTACAGTCACTTTGCAATGATCTGGAATTCAGCTTCTAAAACTCCAGCTCCAACTAGCCTTGAAGACATGACAAAGCCAATTTATAAAAATTCAATCATCCTTATGGATGCCCGCACAAGTACTGTTGGACTTGGTTTTGAATCTTGGGTAAAAGCAGTTTATGGTGATAAAGCAGAAGATTATATGAACCGTCTTAAGCCTTCAATTCTTACAGTTTCTCCAAGCTGGAGTGTTGGTTACGGCATGTTTACAGAAGGTGAAGCTCCTCTTGTAATCAGTTATACAACAAGTCCTGCTTACCATGTTGAATACGGCGAAGGTGACCAGTTCAAAGCTCTTGTTTTTGAAGAAGGTCATGTACGTCAGATTGAAGGTGCTGGAATTGTAAAAAATTGTCCTAATCCAAAGGGTGCCAAAGAATTTATGGAATTCCTTATTAGTGATGAAGCACAGAATCTTCTTCCAATCGGCCAGTGGATGTTCCCTTCAAACTCAAATGCAGTTTTACCAGAAAGTTACAAGGCTGCAGCTCCAGTTCCAAAAACAATAAAATAAAACGGTCTGCAAAGTCTGTTTTATTAAAAAATTGTAGGGGCGGCCCAAACTTTATGTTCAAAGTTCTGCTTTATACATTACAAACGGCTCTTTTTTCTACGCTGGTTGCAGCGTTAATCGGGATAAGTGCGGCGTTTTTTGCTTCAAAGCGGAACTTTTTTGGGCGTAAACTTTTACTTTCAATTTCTGCAGTTCCTTTGTGTGTTCCACCTTTAATTGTAGCTTTGGGCTATGTCAGTTTTTTTGGCGTAAACGGAACTGCTTCTTCCATTGTAAGAATGCTTACAGGCGGCAAGTTTGAAGGCTTTAAGTTTCTTTATACCACTTTAGGAATTATTCTTGCACAGGGCTTTTACAATTTTCCGCTTGTAACGGGCATTCTCACCGATTACTGGCAGCGGCTTTCCAAAACAGAAGAAAATGCGGCAAGACTTTGCGGGGCAGGTGAAGCGCGTGTATTTTTTACAGTAACTTTACCAAGACTTTCCGGGGCAATTGGGGCGGCTTGCATTCCGGTTTTTCTGTTTTGTTTTTTCAGTTTTATGATTGTAATGTTGTTTTCGCCGGTAGGTGCTTCCACTTTGGAAGTTGAACTATACCACGCGGTAAGAACAACCTTAGATATAAAAGCTGCGGCTGGTTATGCGGTTATAGAAACTCTTTTTGCACTTGGAATTGTATTTGCCTATAGCCTTGTAATCAGGCGTACACAAAAAAACGCCGACAGTATGGATTTTACAGCAGGGGAGACAAAGTTTTTTTCTGTCCCAGCCATTGGTTCCGCGCCCTTTTCAAGCCGACGCCAGCGCGCCTCAGAATACATCACTTTTATCCTCCTTACACTACTGATTATCCTTTTCTTTTTTGCACCCGCTATAAGCATTATAATTTCAGCTTTTCATCAGCGAAAAGCGGGCGTAGAGCTTTGGACCACCCATCAGTTTTCATTACTTTTTACAAATGTAAATTTTTGGAGGGCGCTAAAAAATTCAATTTTCACAGGTTTTTCAACAGGAGTCTTGTGTAGCTTGTGTGGCTTTACATGGGCGGTTTGTGTAAAACTTTTCGGTAAACAGGAAAATGCAGTTTTTCAGACAATTCCACTTATCCCAATGGCAATTTCTTCTGTTGTAATTTCGTGGTTTGCAACTTTGATTTTTCATCGCGGAAATCCAGTCCTTTTAGTTTTGCTTCAAGTTCTTTTATACTGGCCTATTGCTTATCGTCAGATTCAAAACGGAATCAATTCCATTCCAAAAGATACAGACAAAGCGGCCCTTCTTTTTTCGCGTAACCGTTTTGATTCCGTAATGCGTGTTTATCTTCCATCTTGCCATCGCTTTATAATTACTGGTTTTGCTTACAGTTTTTCCGTGAGTCTTGGTGATGCAACTTTACCGCTTGTGCTTTCTATTCCAAAATTTGACACTCTTGCGCTTTATGTGTACAAACTTGCAAGTTCATATCGTTTTAATCAGTCTTGTGCGTGCGGACTTATTCTTACAATTGTTTGCCTTTTTGTATACGAATGGTCAGCTGAAAAAAATCGAGTTTAAGTTTTAGCCGGGTGCCCCTGTTAATGTTTTCACCTGATTTTATTAAAATTTCTTTTTTGTGTGTTAAAATATGATTACATGAAAAAGGGTCTTTCTGTTATGCTGTATGCCATAAAAAAAGATTGTAAGAATCCAAAAGAAGCCGCATTATTTTTGAATTATCTTTTAAATGATAAAGAATTTGCGCTTTTGCAAAAAAGTGATAAAGGGGTTCCTGCAAGTAATAAGGCTCTTACGTCTTTAATGGAAAACAGTTTGCTTTCAAATTTGCAATATTCCGCATTAATGAAAATGCGTTTTAATTCCAGTTCAATTAATAAAATGCTTCCTGTTATGGAAAATACTGATGTAATCAAAATCTTTTCTAGTAATACGTTCGATTATGTTTCTGGTGAAAAATCAAAAAATCAAGCAGCTCAAAATATTATTCAAGGATTCTAGTTGTTTTTTTTAGAATGAATTCTTGAAGTGATTTTTTTTACGATTTTTGCAGATAAAATTCTAAAATTGAAGTAAAATATAAACATGGAGTCTGTAGAGAGTATTTTAAAATCACTTACACTTGATGAAAAAATCCGTCTTTTAAATGGAGTGGGCAGCTGGAATACTTACGATTGCAATTCAAAAGTTCCTGTCATTTCTATGAGCGACGGCCCACACGGATTACGGCACCAGACTGGAAAAGAAAATTATACAAACATAAATCAAAGTAATGTGGCAACTTGTTTTCCTACGGCCAGTGCAATTGCTTCAAGCTGGAACCGCGAAAGTGCTTTTAAAATGGGACGTGCAATTGCAATAGAAGCTCGGGCAGAAAATATTCAGATAATGCTTGGCCCCGGAATGAATATTAAACGAACTCCTCTTTGCGGACGTAATTTTGAATATTTTTCGGAAGATCCACTTTTGTCTGGAAAAATTGCGGCGGCGTATGTAAATGGAATGCAAACTGAAAAAGTTGGTGCGTGCATTAAACATTTTGCGTTGAATAATCAGGAAAAAAACAGGCAGTCGTCTTCCAGTAATGTTGATGAACGGACTTTGCGCGAAATTTATTTAAAAGGATTTGAAATTGCGGTAAAAGAATCAAAACCTTGTGCCGTTATGTCCAGCTACAACCTTATAAATGGAAAATATGCCAGTGCAAATGCCCATCTTTTGAGTGATATTTTACATGGCGAGTGGAATTTTGGCGGAATTGTAATTTCTGACTGGGGCGCAAATATGAATCCGGGGCAAAGTTTAAAAGCCGGACTTGATATTGGAATGCCCGATAGTAAAGGCTATTTTGCAAAACGGATTAAAGCTGATTTTGCCGCTGGCACTGTTACCGAAGCAGATATTGATAAAGCTTGCGAACGCATTATTTCGACGGCATTGTATTTTGGAGAAACTGATAAAGGTGCGGGCGTTGATTTGCGGGATGCAGAAAAAAATGCTGGCGGCCAGGATGTTTGTGCGGGGGCGGGCGTTGATTACGACGAACAGCATAAAATTGCGCTGGAACTTGCCCTTGATAGCGCAGTTCTTTTAAAAAATGACGGAATCCTTCCATTGAAATACGAGAAAGCTGAAAATGACGCGGATAAAAACAATGAAGATAAAAACAATGCGGGTGGGGCGGAATGCACTAGCGG
>JAILCM010000016.1 GCA_024680155.1 Treponema sp. | reverse complement strand
AACGTTGTCGGAAAAGTAATGGCATATCATCCTCACGGAGATGCTTCTATTTATACGGCACTTGTAAACCTTGCAAATAAGGAACTTTTTATAGATAAGCAGGGAAACTTTGGTAATATGTACACTGGAGACGGGGCATCTGCGCCAAGGTACATTGAATGTCGGCTTCGTCCAATCACAAAAGAAATTTTAAATACAAATCCAAGAATTACAAAATATGTAGATACTTACGACGGACGCGACACAGAACCGATTATGTTCCAGGCAAAACTTCCGCTTGTTCTTATTATGGGAGCAGAAGGAATTGCGGTTGGAATGAGCACTAAAATTCTTAGCCACAACATTCAGGAAGTAATTGATGCAGAAAAAAAATGTCTTCGCGGTGAAAAATTTCAGCTTTATCCAGACTTCCCTACCGGCGGTTTGATTGATGTTTCAGAATATCAGGATGGACTTGGAAAAATCATCACCCGTGCAAAAATGGATACAAGTGATGACAAAAAAATCGTAATTACAGAACTTCCTTATGGTTCAACTACCGAAAGCCTTTGTAATTCAATTGAAAAAGCCGTAAAAAATGGAAAAATCAAGGCAACTTCAATTCAGGATTACACTTCCGACAAAGTAAACATCGAAATCAGACTCCAGCGCGGAGTTTATACAAAAGATGTTGTAGATTCTTTGTATGCCTTTACCGAATGTGAACAGACAATTTACTGCAATCTTCTTGTAATAAAAGACAATATGCCGGTTCAGATGACTTGCACTCAGGTTATCGAATATCATTCAAAGCAGCTTGTGGGCATTCTTAAGGCAGAGCTTGAACTTGAAAAAGCAGACTTAATGGAAAAACTCCACCTGCGAACTTTGGAACGCATTTTTGTTGAAGAACGTATTTACAAGAAAATTGAAACTCAGAAAACTGAAGAAGGCGTTGTAAAAGCTGTAAAAGACGGATTCAAACCATTTAAAGCTGAACTTATCCGCGACATCACAGATGAAGACGTTGACCACCTCTTAAAAATTCCAATCAGACGCATTTCTTTGTATGATATGAGCAAAAACCGCGCAGAAGTTACAGCAATCAACAACAGAATTAAAGAAATTAACAAACTTCTTAAACATCTGGTTGATTACGCAATCAGCTGGCTTGAAGGAATTGAAAAGAAACTCAACGCCGAAGATTTTAAACGCCGCACAAAGATTACAAACATCAATACTGTAGACGTAAAAACTGTTACAAAACGCGATACACCGCTTAAATATGACGAAAAATCAGGTTACCTTGGAACTGGAGTTTCGGGCGGAGTTGAAGTAATGAAGGTTACTCCATACGATAAAGTTTTGTATGTACGTAAAAGCGGAATCTATTCAGTTTCGGAAGCACCAGATAAGATTTTTGTTGGACCACAAATGCGTTACTGCGGAATGGCAGACAAAGAAAGCCTTGCAAAAGTATTGTTCACCGTTTTATACCGCGATCCAGAAACTCAGTTTGTTTACATCAAACGCTGCAAAATTTCGGGCTACATTATGAACCGCGACTATTTCTTTGCCCCAGATGGAATGGAAATTCTCCACATTGATACCCGCGCAAAATTTACGTTCCAGCTGAATTACGTTAAAAAGCCACGCGTAAAAGTGCTTTCCGAAAAGTTCAAGGCCGGCGACTACGAAGAAAAATCGCTTAAAGCAAAGGGAGTACGCGTTGCCGCCAAGGAAGTTCAGGACATTACGGTTGAATGAAAATTCTAACTGAATACATATCATTCGAAGAAAATATCAAAGGTTCGCGTTTTTTGTCGGAAGTTTTTCCATGCAATTCGCAAAGTGACGCGCGGGAACTTATAAAAGCCCAGAAAGCCAAGTATGCAGACGCTACCCACGTAGTACACGCTTTTATAATCGGCCAGAATGCAGAAATAATGGGAATGAGCGACGACGGAGAACCAAGCGGAACTGCCGGCCGCCCTGCCCTGGACGTTTTAAAAGGAAGCGGCTGCACAAACTTTATCCTTACAATTACAAGATGGTTTGGCGGAACATTACTTGGAACGGGCGGACTTGTAAAAGCTTATTCTGGTGGTGCAAAAGGCGTCCTTACCGCCGCCGCCTCAGCAGGACTTTTTGAAGAATATGTTGAAAAAACAGCATTTCAGATAAAAACAGATTATAGTTTATTAAAAAAGCTTCAAAATTGTCTTGCGTCGTATAAAATCAGTAATTATAGGGAAGAATTTCTTGCAGATGTAACATTGACTGGGGAGATTCCGAGTGGAGAGTTTGAGGATTTTTGTGCGAGAGTAGTAGATTTGACGAATGGGAAATGCGGTGTGGAGAAAGTGTAAAGGGAAAATTTACGACATATCTTCATTAATAGCATCAGCCATTCTTATAAATGAATCCTGTACTTTTTCTGAACATTTTTCAAGACTCGTTATAAGGCTTTCATATTTTTGCAAAAGATACAGATTTCTTATATCAGAAATTTTATTTTCAGGTAATAAACTATTTTCCGGTAATTTCGCCGCATCACCAAGAAGCATTTCCAG
>JAILCM010000315.1 GCA_024680155.1 Treponema sp. | reverse complement strand
AACGTTTATCTGTTCAACTTCGTTTGCAACTATTTCTGTACGGCGATCATCACCATATTTTTCTGCAAGGCTGCGAGTTTCATCTTTAATCAAATTAAGGATTTTATTGTGATCAGCAAGCAAGCCTTCCAAGTAATCAATAAGTGCCTGGAGTTCTTTAATTTCTTTCTGCAAATCTTCAATGAGCAAATGAGTAAGGCGTTTGAGCTGCATATCAACAATTGCCTGTGCCTGCTCGTCATCAAAGTTGAATCTCTTTTCGAGTTTGAGTTTTGCATCTTCAGTATTTTCAGAACTCTTGATAATCTGAATAACTTCATCAATATTGTTAATTGCAGTAATCAGAGCTTCCAAAATATGCATGCGGTGTTTTGCAACTTTAAGATCGTAAATTGTACGGCGTGTAATAACTTCATCACGGTGATCAACAAAGTGCTGAATCAACTGCTTTAAAGTAAGAACTTCCGGCTTAAGATAAGTCGATGGCAAAGTAAGCATTCCAGGTTCATCATAACGTGGAGCACCTTCTTTAACCTGTGGAACAAGAGCAAGATTTATAACACCAAAGTTTGACTGCAATTCTGTCTTAGCAAAAAGCTGATTCAAAACAATCTTAGTGATAGCACCTTTTTTCAAATCAACTACAAGACGCATACCAGAACGGTCAGAAGATTCATCGTTGGCATTTGTAACACCATCAATCTGCTTATCGCGAACAAGCTCCTTAATTCGGCGGATAATATTTGTTGTGTTTACGCCATAAGGAACTTCGGTAAATACGATTGATTCACGTCCATGCTTGTCAGTTTCGATTGTAAACTTAGAACGGATAACAATTTTACCGCGACCGGTTGTGTAAGCTTTTTTAATTCCAGCTGTACCATAAATGATACCGCCAGTCGGAAAATCCGGTCCTTTGATATAATGCATTAATTCTTCTATAGAAATATCTTTGTTGTCGATATAAGCGCAGATTGCGTCGGCTACTTCGCGAAGGTTGTGAGTAGGCATATTTGTTGCCATACCAACAGCAATACCAGTTGTACCATTACAAAGAAGGAATGGGAATTTTGAAGGAAGAACTCCAGGTTCATCGCAAGTATCATCAAAGTTTCGAACCATATCAACAGTATTTTTGTTGATGTCGGCTGTCATTTCTTCGGTGATTTTTGACATTTTTGCTTCGGTGTATCGGTAAGCTGCAGGAGGGTCACCAGCGATTGTACCAAAGTTTCCCTGTGGAGTTACAGTTGTATAACGCTGAGCAAAATCCTGACCAAGACGAACCAAAGCATCGTAAACAGAAGCGTCTCCATGTGGATGGTAATGACCCAAAACTTCACCGACGATGGTAGCACATTTTTTTGTCTTTCCACCGCTCGCAAGATGAAGGGTATCCATAGCATACATAATTCTACGGTGAACCGGCTTTAGACCATCACGAACATCAGGCAAGGCACGCTGCACAATTACAGACATCGAATAGTCAATATAGGCCTGCTTAACTTCATCTTCAATCGGAATTTTTATGAGAGAGCCACCTTCGGCAGTTTTGATTTCTTCCATCATTTTCTCCATTTTTGTAATCAGGGCGCATAGCCCGCAAGCGGTCTACCGGGCTTTTCGTGGTTCCGCTTTTGCTCCATTCCTTCGGAACGCTTGCGCGCCACTACAATCCCTTGCGCATTTTGTGAGTAATTGTTCTATTATACAATATTTTTTAAATTTAGTCTTTAGGTGTGCAGAACTAACAAGTGGTAGTTTTTGATGAGAAAAAAATTTACATTTTTTTTACAGTAATTTCATTAACATAATCAAAATCACTGTCAGCTGTAATAAGAGTTAAATCTGCAGCATGGCAGGTTGCGGCAATCCAAATATCATTTTCTGGAATCGGTTTTCCTTTTGCTTTTAACGATGCTTTTATTTTTCCATAACTTTTTGCAACTTCTAAATCTGGGTAAATAACTTTCATCTGTTCGCAAAAACAAAAAAAATTTTCACGATTAAACTCTGATTTTTTAGAACGTTCTGCTCCATACATCAATTCACCAACAGAAATCGATGAAACATACAAATCTTCCATATTGTCAAAAAGAGAAAAAAGTTCTGTTTGTCCATTTAAAAAACGAATAATCACATTTGTATCTACAAGTTTACCATTCATTTTCATCAACCTTGCGACATTCTGCTAATGCAGCTTCCATTTGAGCAGCTTCATCATCATCAATACAACCAAAAAAATCCTTAATTGATTTTTGATTTGAAAGGCTTGCTCTTAAAACCAGATTTTCATATTCATCAATCGGAAGTACAACGGCCTGCATTTCGTTATTTCGGATTATTGCAATTTTTTCGAGTTTTCTATCTGTCAATTCAGTCAAGAAGTTTGAAAACTGACGGACAAGTTGAGTTGCTGAAACAATTTCTTTTTTTTCAAATGCCATCATAAAATCACCTCTACAGATAAAGCTGATTACATATTATTATACATATTATTATATGTATAGCAAGAAAAGATTTATTTTTAAAATAAAAAAAGCGGGACAGAGCCCGCCGTATTGAGATATCTTTGGAAATTATTTTTTAATAAGATAAATTGTTTGAGTACCTATAGCAGTTCCACTATTTTTATAGGTGGAAAATTTCCATACTAATTTATATTTTGTTCTCTTTGAATTTGTTTTTATTTCATCTGCATCATTTCCATTTGCACAGAATTTATCTACGGAAGTGTCACTCATGCTTTTTAATTCTTGATCTGGATATTCTTCTGTTAATGTATATATTCCATCTTTGTTTAATTTTCTTAAAATGACTTCTACATCACCATATCCGCTATAATTTTGTAAATCATTAACATTTCCATTTAATAATTTATATGATAATGAAAGCTTTCCATAAGTTGCCTTTAGTTTATTGCCTTCAACTATAAAATCTATAGACCTTTCTTCTAGAGCTTCTATTTGGTATTCAAGTCCATTTTGTTTTATTGTGTATTTACATTGCTGGCTATTTATAAAATTCCATTCTCCATCAGACAAAGTAACAGATAGAACTGTTTCAGGAACTTCTGAATCATCAAATTTCATACTGTCATCATCAACATTCTGTTTACAACAAACAAAAAATATTGCTGTTATGGCAAAAACAGCATACATTCCAATAAATTTATTCATAAAATCCTCCTAATGTTATATATAAAATAGTATAAAATAAATAAACCCTTGTGTATAGGTTAAATCTACTTTTTAACTAATTATATATATTATATCTATGTAATTTTCCTTTATTTTGTTTGAAAATATTATTTATGCAAGATTTTGAGATAAGAAACCGAGTTGCAGAAAACATCCGAACCATCCGCAAAGAGAAAAAATTAACCCAATTTCAACTTGCAGAGAAATCAAATCTTTCTGAAGCAGCTATAAAAAGTATTGAATTATCTCATTCTTATCCAGAAGAAAAAACTCTCTCCCAAATAACTGAAGCTCTAGAAATTGATGTAGTAAAACTTTTTATGCCTGTTGGAGAATCATTCAAAGAAAATAAAGAAAACACATCAAAATTGAAATCAGCCATTGCAAATGATGTGAGAAATTATGTAAATGAAGTTTTAAAAGAATTTGAATAATTATATCTCTTTTACCTTCACTTTCAAATCTTCCCTTTGATCTTTTACTGCGATTTGAAAATCATCTTCGTAAATTATTTCGTCGGGGATTTCGGTGGTTTCGGAGCGGTAAAGCTTTAAGCCGTATTTAGCGCACATCTGACGGTAGAAGGTCAGCTGGTTCCAGATGACATTTCCTTGAGGTGTGTCTTTAAACCAGGTAATTGCACGATCAGGATTTCCATCTTTGTAAAACGGCGGAACTGGCAGAACCTTTTCAAAATATTTACGCTGCTTCCAATATTCAGCGGTTTCTTCTTCTGTAAGGATTTTTGCATCTACAAGTTTTCCTACAGTTGTAAAAATGCCCCTTGGCTGTTGAGTAAGATATGCAATATCAGAAGTATGTACTCGAAAATATTTCATTAAAACACCTTCCTATATGTCTTTGCCTTAAAAGTTTCGCTGCCGTCAAGTTTGGAATATTCTGTGTCTTCGTAAAAAGTCATTCCAAGCTTTTCCATTACGCGACGGGAACCTTCATTTCCAACAGCAAAAGTTCCAGCCATAACATGAACACCGTATTTTTCCTGTGCATATTTCAAAATACGTTTAATTGCTTCCGGGGTGTAGCCATTGTGCCAGTGGTCATAAGCAATATTATAACCCACACTCCAAACATCAATATTTTCGTGAAAATAAAGTCCGCCGCTACCAATCAATTCACCAGTTGACTTTAGTACAAAACCGTAGTCCAGCTTTTTTTCATCCTCGTATAAAGATTCAAGCCATTCACGACCATCTTCAGCACTTTTATAAAGAGGATAAATCATATATTTGTTTACTCTCGGGTCACCTGTCCATTTAAAAACAGCATTCAAATCATCAATAGTAAGAGGGCGTAAAATAAGACGTTCTGTTTCTAAAACTGAGGGTAAAAACTTGGGCATGGCTACTTCCTTTTTATTAAAATCAATTATATCATAAATTTTTTTTTATTCTTAAAAAAATATGCTATACTATCAATATGCCAACAGTTTTCAGACATGATGAATTCAGATTTTACTTTTTCTCACGTGAAGAAACTCGTCGACACATTCATGTTTCTTCGCCAAATGGAGAAGCTAAAATATGGATTGAACCAGAGGTTTCTGTTGCAAAAGTTGTAAATCTTTCTCAACAGGAAGTAAATAAAATTGTTTCATTGGTAAATGAAAATCTGGAGACAATAAATGAACATTGGAACAACCACTTTAACCAAAACTAAAATTGCAGAAATTACAAATATCTCACCATTCGGTTTTTGGATTTTAATAGATGACAATGAATTTTTCATCGATTTTAAGCAATATCCTATGTTTTACAATGCAAGAATTTCAGAAATAAATAATTTTACAACAGATGCTATGGGAAACTTTCATTGGGAATCTTTAGATATTGATATTGAAAAAGATGCTATTGAACATCCAGAAAAATATCCATTAGTTTATGAATGATTTTTTACCTATAAAAAAATATAAAATTGTACAAGTAATTCCTCAGGACAATTATAAAGTTATTGTCTATTTTGTTGATGGTACAGTAAAAAAATATGATGTTTCTCATCTTGTTGGCGAAGGTATTTTTGAATGCTTAAAAGATATTGATTTTTACAAAAATAATTGCACTGTACTTAATGGAACTTTAGCCTGGACTTTAGATGGAAAATACGACAAATCAAATTGTATAGATATTGACCCTTATGTAATTTATGAAAAAGGAGAAAAGATTTCTGATCCTCTTTTGGACATTGCATAATTTTTAATACTCTCATTTTTTACTTACTTCGAATTTGTCTAACATTCCAATAAAATCTCTTATTATCATCTTTTTTTCTATTGGAAGTATTGATATTTTTTCTTCTATACTGTTTTGTTGATTATTTTTTTGAATGGATTCATTATACATTGGATTTCCTGTAACTAAATATTCAACAGAAACATTCAAAGCTTGTGCAATTTTAAAAGCAACGTCAGCTGGTGGAATTGAAGCACGTGAACTTAGATAACCTTCCAATGTTCTCGATGAAATTCCTGTTCTAGCGGAAAGCTCCTTTACCTTCACATCTTGAAAATCCAATTCTGACCGTAGAATATTCTTAAAAACCGAATCCATAATTGTAAAATACTTCATTTTGCGTATTTTTATTTATTATTGACGATATTAAACGTATAGATTACAATTTATTACGTTATTTGTAGTGTTATATAAAAATCTAACTACGAATTACGAATGGAGGTTTATATGAAATTGAAAAAAATTAAAAATGCTGGATTGTTATGTTTATCGTTACTTATGTTTATAAGCTGTGCAACAACAGGAGGAGCACAATCTGTAAAGGAATTCAAAGAAATCGATGCAAAAGACTTTTCTTACAGAAGTGCAGTTAATAGCTTATGGCATGGTCTTATTCTTCATAATGCAGCCATTTATAGTTCAGATACAGAAATTCAAATTGGATCTACTAATTCTTATGGAGATAGAATTACAATCTGGTCGCTTAATCCAAGTTTATATACAAATGAAATGACAGATGAAGAAATTTCAGTAGTATTCAAAAATTCATTACCAAAATGGATTCAAGATAATTATGATTTATTCAATGATAAAATTATTACACAAAAACCTTTATATTCTGTAAAACTTGTATTAAATAGATACTTTAATCCTTTAAGTTTAGAAATATCTTATGATAAAACTGCTGAACTTATAAGCATTGAAGGAATAGAAGAAGCATATGAAAAAAATCAAATTGCTGAAAAAGAGAAAGAAGAACAGCAAGCATTAAAAGAACAGGAAAAAGCAGAAAAACAGGCAGCAAAAGAAGACAAAGCTAAAGAAATTGCGAAAGGATATATTTATCATGGATTTGATGAAATAGAAAAAAATAAAAAGAAAATGAAAAATAAAACTTTAGAAGAAGGTCATGCGTATTATATTTCTGACTGGGTTTTCAGTAAAAATCAAACAAACATAGGAAAATTAATTCTTTCGCTTTTTGAAGAATCAGGATCTATGTATATAGATTTTATAAATAATGATGTAAAAGATGAAACTCTAGAAGCAGGTAATACTATTTTTGGTAATCTTCCTATAGAAATTGTAGTTACTGGTAGTCGTAGTGGAAGCCCAATTATTCTAGGAGTTTTAAACTAATGGAATCAAACAAAGATATATCTTCAGCTATTAAAGAAATTATTGAATCTAATTTTATAAAAGATGATTATTTTGATTCTCATACAATTATAAATTTTCTACAAAAGAAAGAATATCATCAAATCTATTTAGAAAATTTTCCTAAGGAGTATGATGTAAAAACATATCATAGTCAAATTGCTAAAGAAATTAGAAAATGTTCTGATTTGGTAGAGGAAGCAAAAATCAAAGAAATAAAAACCTTTACTATTTATGATGAATTAAATCCTAATCATTTGTGGAAAAGAAAATAAGAAAAAATTTCTAGCACTAAAAAGCACAACAGCACTGTTTCTTGGACAGTGCTGTTTTTTTATAAGAGATTGTCAGTTTAAGCCCGAGAATGACAATATGGATTGCTTCGTCGCTTCGCTCCTCGCAATGACGAATGGTGGTTTCGACAAGCTCAACCACCTCAATTATA
>JAILCM010000264.1 GCA_024680155.1 Treponema sp. | reverse complement strand
AAGTTCAAATTCGTTTACAAGAATATTCTTGAGTTTGTCAAAAATTTCGTCTTTAGACATTTATAAACTCCTGTATAGTTATAATAATTTATTCTATTAAAGAAAAAGAAAAAAGTCTACTCCACAAGATTTCGGCGCCAGTCCCTCCAAAAAAAGTTGACTCCTCTGCCCAGTCATTTATAATAAAAATTTTGAGGAATAAAATGAAAAAATTATTTAAATTGTTAGCTTTTTTTCTTATATCAAGTATCATGTTTTTCAGTTTAACTTCATGTTCAAATGACATTGATGATGATGATTCTACAGGTGATTCAACAAATATTTTTGTATATGAAGGTTATGATTACGAACCAGAAAGTGGTACTCTATATGCTGATAAAAATGTAATTACATTCCGCAATGATGGTACTTTTGAAACAGTTTTTTCTTATCAAATTTGGTATGCAGGAGAACCTGAAAGTGAAACATCAAACGTATTTAGTAAAGGAACCTATATTATAGAAAAAGGCAATTTCACTAATGGGACTATCAATATGAAGGAAACTTATAAACTCTTGGGAACTAGTGCCCCAACTACTTTTACTATTAAAATTACTGACGGTAAACTTAAATATCATACATATTCTTATCATAAACAATAACTTAATTTAGACTTTTATATTCCCGTGCAAATCTGCACGGGATTTTTTCCCCCTTGACCTTTCCCCCGTATCTCATTGTAAAGTATAACAAATATTTAAAATATGGAGTTAGTATGAAAAAATTCTCAAAATTGGTGGGCGCTGCACTTCTTGCAAGTGTATTCGCATTTGGTTTCGCTTCTTGCTCAAATGGCAGTAGCGATGACTCTAATAACAGCGGAAGCAATAACTTGGAAAAAGCTATTGATAGTAACGCAATCGCAGTATATGTTGGCTACGATTATAGCCATGAGGCAACTTACGTTATTAACTGCTATAGTGATGGAACCTTCGTTGAACGTGTAAACATAGACAACAAGACATATGATGATGCAAAAGGGACCTATGAATTAACAGATAATGATTTTGACAATTCTGTTGGTTCCATAAATATAACACACAGTGTACAAGATGAATCTCTAGAATTAAAAAATTTTGAATATTCTGCTCCTATTACAATTACAGATGGTAAATTTACATTTTTCAGCATAATATTTACAAGAAAATCTACAAATGAAGCAAAAAATAATTCAGATAACTTTCCTGTCGTATTTCTAACAGAAACTACAAATCACGGAGAAGTATATAGTACATCTTTTGTATTCTATGAAGATAAAACTTGGGAACAATTTGATACTGAAAATTCTGAAACAACAAAAATTGGTAAAGGAACATATAAGTTTACAAATGGAAACTTTTCAGATGGAACCTTAATTCTTACCTGTACACAATTTATAAATGATAAGACTAAAACTTTGGAAAATGTAGAAAACTTTCCAGATGAAGTAGTATATATATCTAATTCAATATTCATAGTTGATTCAGATCCAGATATTTCTCTTATTTTTATTAAACAATAAACACTTATTCCCGTGCCTAAACCGCACGGGATTTTTTTACTTTATTAGGGCTTTCGGGGTATAATGAACACATGAATCAAACCGAATTAGCCGCATTAATTCCATTCTATAAAGAACTCACAACACAGCAGATAGAATTGATTATGCAAACCGCGCAGGAAAGCACGTTTGAAGCGGGTAAGATTATTACTGCAGGCGGTGACTCTTGCCAAGGCATTATAATAGTAAAAAACGGACTGATTGCTGCAAGCATGATTAGCGAAGACGGAAGAGAAGCTGAACTTTTTACGCTCACAAACGGGGAACTTTGCATACTTTCTGCTTCCTGTATATTTTTGCCAAAGACCTTCCATTTTCAGATGATGGCAGAAAAAACTTCGCAAATTATCATTATTCCATCTTCTACCGTAGAAAAACTCCGTGAACAAAATCTGCACGTAGAACTTTTTGCCTACAAAACCATGACATCCAGATTTGCAAATGTAATGAACGCCG
>JAILCM010000229.1 GCA_024680155.1 Treponema sp. | reverse complement strand
CTTGGTTCATACAAAGCAATCACTCCAGATGAAGACATTAATCATACAGTAAACGTTTGGGGCTTGTACAACTGTTTGATTACTTTTGCATGGTCTCGTGCCGCATCTTTGGTATACAACGGAGAACGCGATGGTCTTGGTTACCGCGACTCTGTTCAGGATATTCTTGGTGTTTCTGCCGCAATTCCAGAAGAAGCAGAAGAACGCCTTGTTCGCATGATTTCTGGTCAGTGCCAGAATGGTGGTGCTGTTCCTGTAATTTCTAAGGACTTCAACGCTGGTCACGAAAAGGCTCCAAAGCCAGAAGAATTCCGTTCTGATGACTGTGAATGGTTCTTCAACGCTGTTCCTTGTTATGTTGCAGAATCTGGAAACTTTGATTTCTATAATAAAGTAGTTCCTTATGCTGACGGTGGAGAAGCTACAGTTTACGGACACTTGCGCCGTGCTTTGGAATTCAACTTGGAACGCATGGGGGCAGACGGACTTCCTTGCGGACTTCTCGCAGACTGGAACGACTGTCTTAAACTTGGTTACCACGGTGAATCTTTGTTCGTAGCATTCCAGCTTCGCCTTGGTCTTACAACTTATGCAGATATTTCTGAGCGTCTTGGAAAGAAAGACGAAGCTGCATGGGCTTTGAAACAGCGCGAAACTTTGGATGCAAATATCCAGAAAAAATGCTGGGACGGAAAATGGTTTATCTGGGCTGTTGGTGAAGATGGAACTGTTTACGGTACTCAGTCAATTGAAGAAGGACAGATTTACTTCAATACTCAGGTTTGGGCTGTTATGTCTAGCGCCGCTACTGCAGAACAGGCTCGCATCTGTATGGAAAGCGTAAAAGAAAAGCTTGCAACTCCTTACGGACTTATGCTTTGTGCGCCTCCATTCGTAAAGACTAGAAGCGATATCATGTCTTCTGTAGTATTCCTTCCTGGTATTAAGGAAAATGCTGGTATCTTTAACCATACACAGGGTTGGGGTATCATTGCAGAAACAATGCTTGGAAATGGTGACCGCGCTTACGAATACTGCAAGGCTGCAATTCCAGCCGCATACAACGACAAGGCAGAAATCCGCCAGAGTGAACCTTATGTAGTAGGACAGACAACTTACTCTACATTCTCAAAACGCCCTGGAAATACACGTGTATCTTGGCTTTCTGGTGCTGGTACCTGGTCATACTACGCAATTACACAGTATATGCTTGGTATTAAACCACAGTACGACGGTCTTTTGATTGATCCATGTATCAAACACGACTGGGACGGCTACACTGTAGAACGCCGCTGGCGCAAGATGAACCTCCACATCGAAGTAAAGAACCCACAGCACGTAAGTAAGGGTATTGAATACATCGAAGTTGATGGAAAACGTCTTGATGCAGCATTTATTCCGGCTGACATGATAAAAGATGGAACAACAATTATAGCTCACATGGGAAAAGACGCAAAAGCAGCAGAAGCTTCCCGCGTATAATTTGAGATATTCGGGTCGAGCCCGAAGATGACACTATGGTGCGATCCCGACAATGACTGAGCTACCTCGGGGTTTTAGGGGGGGCAACCCCTAGGAGAGGGGGTAGCGGAAAAAAGAAATGGCACGGTGGTTGAACTTGTCGAAACTACCGTGCCATTTCTTTTTGTAGCGAGGGGCAGGCGCCCCTCTTAACAGCTAATAGCTAAACGCTAATCTTCCATCTTTTTGTAAGCGTCAAACTTAGCAAGTACTTCTTCATCCTTCTTAGTGAACAAAGAAACTGCAATTGTTACAATAAGACAAACGATGAATGCTGGGAGAATTTCGTAAACATCGAAGATTCCACCGTGTAAGTTTTGCCAGATAATATCGGTTGCGGCTCCGGCAATAAGTCCTGCAATTGCACCTGCGGCTGTAGTTCCACGCCAGTAAAGAGCAAGAATAATAATTGGACCAAATGTTCCACCAAAACCTGCCCATGCTTGAGAAACAAGTCCGAAAATTGAACTGTTAGGATTAAGCGAAAGAAGTGCACCAACAACTGCAATTACAAAAACAGAAATACGACTTACAAGAAGAACTTCTTTATCTGTAGCGTCTTTTTTTATAAAGCCTTTGAAAATATCCTGTCCGATTGCAGAACTTGCTGTAAGAAGCTGTGAGTCTGCAGTAGACATTGAAGCTGCCAAAATTGCACAAAGGAAAATGCCTGCGATGAATGCCGGGAACATACGAATCATTGTTTCGCTGAAAACTGCTTCCTGAGTTCCGCTTCCGAGTGCTGTAATTCCCTGTGCTGTAACTTCTTCTGCATTTGCTCCAAGAATAATTCCGTGTTTATAAAGATATGCAGTTCCGAGTGTACCAATGATGAAAGTTCCGATGTAAGCAATAATCATCCATGTAATACCTACGCGGCGAGCTGTTTTAATTTCCTTGTTTGAACGGCAGCCCATAAAGCGGATGATGATGTGTGGCATTCCAAAATAACCAAGACACCAGGAGAAAGCTGAAATTGCTGACATTGGAGTAAATGTTTTGTTGTTTGTGAAAGTTTTTACAAGTGATTCACCAAAATCGCCGTTTAATGCTTTTTCTGTAAAAGTCTGAACTTGACTAACAGCGTTTCCAACTCCACCAAGTGAAACTACAATTACAATTCCCGAAACAATAAATGCGGCAAAAATCAAAGTTCCCTGAATAAAGTCTGTTGTACAAACAGCTTTGTAACCGCCAAGAATTGTGTAAGAAAGAATGATTACAAATCCGATTGCAAGTCCAGCGTACCAGTTAAGACCGAATACAGAACGGAAAAGTTTTGCACATGCAACGAATCCTGAAGCTGTATAAATTGTAAAGAAGAATACAATCAAAAGAACAGATGTAATAGAAAGAACTTTTGATTTGTCGTTGAATCTCTTAGAAAGGAATTCTGGAATTGTGATTGCATCGTCGAATGCAACAGAACATTTTCTTAAAGGTTTAGCAATAATGAGCCATGCAAGGTAAGTTCCTGCAATAAGTCCAAGTGCTGTCCAGAATGTTTCTTTAAAGCCGCCAAGATAGCAGAGTCCTGGAAGTCCCATCAAAACCCATGCTGAAGAGTCTGAAGCTTCTGCACTTAAAGCGGTAACCCAAGGACCAAGTTTTCGTCCACCAAGGAAAAAGTCTGATGCGGAATTGTTGTCTTTTGCCTGTTTAATTCCAACAAAAACCATAAGTCCCAGGTAAAGGATGAATGCAATCAGCTGTGCAATCATTTGTGGTGTCATTTTTTACTCCTATTTTAATTATAGTTATTTTCTTTAATTATACTAAAAATTAGCTGTTTTGTTAAGAAGTGTTTTTTCTGCGTTTTTCACTTGTCTTTTCCATAATTTTATCATTATATTTATTATAAGAGTTTGCTGATATGAGTATTTTCTGATATGAGCGTTCGCTGGTTTTTAATATATATTTTTTTGAGGTAATTATGGCTGAATGTACACATGACTGCAGTAGCTGTGGTGAAAAATGCGAAAAGAGAGATTTTCATGTTAATTTACGTGCCGGTAGCAGTGTTAAAAAAGTTATTGGAATTGTTAGTGGAAAAGGCGGTGTTGGAAAGTCCCTTGTTACAAGCCTTCTTGCCTGCAAAGTAAATAAAGATGGATTTAAAACTGCAATTCTGGATGCCGACATTACAGGTCCTTCAATTCCAGAAAGTTTTGGAGTAGGCGAGCAGCGGGCAACTGCAATCGAAAACGAAGATGCACTCAATCCTGTTGTAACAGATTCCGGCATTCAGCTTATGTCTATGAATTTCCTCTTGCAGAATGAAAATGATCCAGTAATCTGGCGTGGACCTGTAATTGCGGGTGCGGTAAAACAGTTCTGGACGGATGTTGCATGGAAAGACGTAGATTTTATGTTTGTAGATATGCCACCGGGAACAGGCGATGTTCCTCTTACAGTTTTCCAGTCGCTCCCAGTGGATGGAATTATTGTAGTTAGTTCTCCTCAGCAGCTTGTTCGTGTAATTGTAGAAAAAGCTGTTAATATGGCAAATATGATGAATATTCCTATTCTTGGCATTGTAGAAAACATGAGCTACGTAAAATGCCCAGACTGCGGAAAAGAAATCACCGTTTTTGGAAAAAGCAACATTGACCAGATTGCAAAAAGCTTTAATATCCCGGTTCTTGCCCGAATACCAATGGAAGAATCTACCAGCCGCGCAATTGACGAAGGTGACGTAGAAGGAATAGACTGCCAGTATTTGAATGAAGCTGCTGCAAAAGTAGAAGCGCTGTTGAAGTAGGGGCTAGCAAAATCCTAGTTTTGTGTTATACTGTTTCTATGAATAAAAACAAACAACTTGATGACACAAAACTCTCTCAAACCGAAGCAACTCATACTGATTCTTCCGAAGTTCAAGAATTTGTAGTTACGGAAGAGCTTTATCAGCAGACTATAGACGAACTTTGCAAAATCATAACCGAAAGCGACACTCAGCTTTTAAAAGAATTTATAGACTGTCTTTTTACTAAGGCAGAACTTCACGATATTGTAAACCGCTGGCTTTTAGTAAAGGAACTTGACAAGGGTACAACTCAGCGTGCAATTGCAAAAAAATTCAGAATGTCTTTGTGTAAAATTACGCGCGGTTCAAAATTGCTTAATGACCCTCAGAGCGGCTTCCGCAAAGTATTGGATAAATTAAAATGAGCGAACTTTTTTTTACAGAACCTCCTGCAAAATGGGAATCTTTTCTTCCACTTGGAAACGGTCGTCTTGGAGCAATGGATAATGCCGCTCCCTGCAATGTAACTCTTCAATTAAACGAAGAAGGAATCTGGTCTGGTGGTCCGATTGACCGCGTTAATCCTGATACAAAAAAATATCTTCCACAAATTCGTGCGCTTGTAAAGGAAGGTAAGGTTCTGGAAGCTCAGGCTCTTGCTTTTGAAACAATGAGCGGAACTTGTTTTAATGAACGCGTTTACCAGACTGCCGGTGATTTTAAAATCGATTTTTTTGGTGATAATAATTCCGGCCTTGAATGTGGATGGCCTTTGCAGCACAAAACTCCGCAGGTTTGCCTTGAAAATTATAAAAGTACGCTTAATTTAGATAAGGCTTGTTCAATTGTAACTTATACTGACGAAGATGGAGTTTCTTTTGAACGCCGAACCTGGATTTCTGCCTCGGATGATATGCTTTTTATGTATGTAAAGGCTTCTCAAAAAGGAAAAATCAATTTTAGCGGTTATCTTGACCGTGGAATCTGGGTGGATTCAATCCGTGCAGAAAACGGCTTTATTCTTCTTGAAGATGCTCATGGAATTCCTTTTTGTGTGGGAGCAGGAGCTGTAGCCGTTGGCGGTAAAGTTGGGACAAGAGGATTTTGTCTTACCGGAAACGATTGTGATGAAGTTTTGTTCTTTATTGATATTCGCGCCTGGAAATGGAACAAAAAGCCTCTTAGTCAAACTGAATATAAAAAACAGATTGAAAAAAATACCTGGACTCCGCTTTGTCTGAGTAATCTTGAAAAAATCAGGGCAACGGCAGAAAAAGCGATTTCTTGCGGGGGGTGGGAATATTTTGCAGATGGAAATGCTTCTTGCGGGGCCGAAAATGCCTTTGTACCAGGCGGGCTTTCTTCCTTTGTGAATGAACTTTTTGAACGCCACGTAAAAGAATATAGCTCTTATTGGAACCGCTTTGAAGTAAAAATCGGCGAAACGGAAACTTTGGGGGCGGGGGGCGAAAATAAAACTGCCGCCTTGTCAGAACAAACTGCCAGCAAAAATCCCGTTTCTTCTCTCCCAACTCCCGAACTTCTCAAACAAGCGGCGCGTTCAAACACCAACCTTGTAAATCTCTACTTAAACTTTTCGCGTTATCTGTTAATCAGCGGAAGTCGAAAACCGGGCGAACTTCCAACCACTCTTCAGGGCCTCTGGAACTGTTATATGGATCCTCCGTGGGGAAGCAAGTACACAATCAACATCAATACCGAGATGAATTACTGGCCTGTAAATATGACAGCCCTTTCAGAATGTGAACTGCCGCTTTTTGACCTTTTGGAACGCGCTTACAATAATGGCCGTGACGTTGCAAAGCGTATGTACGGTTGCCGCGGTTATGTCCTTCATCATAATACCGATTTTTGGGGAGATGCCGCACCTCAAGATGCATGGCTTCCGGGCACTTACTGGGTGCTTGGTGCTGCCTGGATTGCAACTCACATTATAGAACATTTTGAATACACTCAGGATAAGGCATTTTTAGCGAAGTATTATTACTTAATGCACGAAGCATGCCTCTTTTTTGTAGATTTTCTTGAACCGTGCAACTTACTCGCCAAAGATGGAAAGCCGTATCTTGTAATAAATCCTTCTGTTTCGCCGGAAAATTCGTATGTTACAAAGGCTGGGCAAACCGGTGCTTTTAGCGAAGGTTGCGAAATGGATAACATGATTCTGGAACATCTTTTTAAGGGCTGTTTGAAAGCGGCAGAAGTTCTTGGCGGGGGCGGGGCGAATATGTCTGGTTCGCTTGAAAAAGCTTCTCTTGCGGCTGGCTCGAATGCTTTCGGCTGTAAAAATGATTCCGGTGCCCTTTATTCTAAAGCTGATTTTGAACAATTCCGCTATGTGCTGGCTCATCTTAAAAAGCCAGAACTTAATTCCGACGGCTCTCTGATGGAATGGAATACCGAAGTTCCTGAAGTTGAACCTGGGCATCGTCATGTAAGCCATTTGTACGGACTTTTCCCTGGTCACACGATTACTGTAGAAAAAACACCTGAACTTGCCGAAGCCTGCAAAAAAACGCTCAAAAAACGTCTTGAAAATGGCGGCGGTCACACGGGGTGGAGTCAGTCATGGATTATAAATTTCCGTGCTCAGCTTGAACAGGGAGACGAAGCGTTAGACGCTCTTATAAAACTGTTTACACATTCAACTTTACCAAATCTTTTGGATAATCATCCGCCTTTCCAGATTGACGGAAACTTTGGTTCTCTTGCCGCTGTAATCAGAATGTTTGTTCAAAGCCAAATTAATGATGATGGCACGGTAACTGTAAAACTTCTTCTGGCGCTTCCAACCGAACCTGCCTGGCAAAATGGTTCTGTGCGCGGAGTTGCAATTAAAGGCGGCTGGACTCTCGATTTTACCTGGAAAGATGGAAAAGTTTGTGAGTATAAGCTTAATCCGGGACAGAATGCAATTGCGAAAGAGATGCTTGAGATTATATGTAATGCAACTAACAGCTAAAAATGCTATTGCACAAACTCCGCAATTCTGATATATTCTTTGATACGTATTTAGACTTTAGGTATATTGGCGTTTAATCCCCGTTTTACGTCCTTTATGCGGTCTATTTACCAGTCTTTTGCAGTTTGGATTCTGTTTCCTTGTTCCTCTGCATCGGGCGTTTTAAATTTTTAGTAGAGGTATTATATGTACGCAACTATTGAATTTAAGGGCAAGCAGTATAAGGCAGAAAAAGATGTTGTCCTTACAGTAGACAAGCTTGATGCTGAAAAAGGTACAAAAATTGACATTGATACAGTTCTTTTGGTAAGTGACGGAGACAAAATCAGTGTTGGTGCTCCTTATGTAAAGGGTGCAAAAGTAACAGTTGTAGTTGAAGAATCTTTCCGCGATAAGAAAGTTCTCGTATTCAAGTACAAGTCAAAGAAAGACTATCATCGTCTTATTGGTCACAGACAGCCGTACACAAAAGTACGTGTTGAATCTATTACACTTGCATAATTGACTTTTATATAGGAGACTACTATGGGAAGAACTAGAGGTGGTAGCGGTGCTAAAAACGGCCGCGACGCAAATCCAAAAAATCTGGGTGTTAAAAAATATGCTGGTGAAACTGTAACTGCAGGTTCAATCATCGTAAAACAGCGTGGAACAAAAATCTATCCAGGTGCAAACGTTATGAAAGCTGGTGATGACAGTTTGTTTGCTACTGCTGATGGAAAAGTTGTTTACGGTGAACGCAACAATCACAAGATTGTTTCTGTTGAAGCTGTAAAATAAGTTCAGTTTTTTCTGAATTAGATGCCCGGTGTGATACAATGATCTGCCGGGCTTTTTTTATGTATGTCATCGTCGGGGTAGACATGACACGAGTGGTGGTTGAGTCTGTTGGAACCACCTTGGAGATTAATGTATGTTAGGTTTTGCAGATGAAGCTTTGATTGAAGTGCGTTCTGGTAACGGTGGAAATGGTTGTGTTGCGTTCAGACGCGAAAAATATGTTCCTCATGGTGGTCCTAACGGCGGGGATGGTGGAAAGGGCGGCGATGTAATTTTTTGTGTAAAAAGAAATCTTCGTACGCTTGCAAAATTGCGTCATCAGCATTGTTTTAAAGCACGTAATGGTGGAGATGGTCAGGGCTGGAATAAATTTGGTGCTGATGGAGAAGATTGTGTAATTCCTGTTCCTCCTGGAACTACAATCCGCGATGCCGAAACCGAAGAAATTATTTACGATTTTTCTACTGCAACCGGCGATGAACGTTTTGTATTTTTAAAAGGCGGAAACGGTGGCTGGGGAAACGTTCATTTTAAATCTTCAACAAATCAGGCTCCGCGTCATGCAAATCCTGGTCAGCGTGGCGAAACAAGATTCCTTCGTCTTGAACTTTCTATTATGGCTGACGTTGGTCTTGTAGGTTTCCCGAATGCCGGAAAATCATCTCTTCTTACTGCGTTTACAAATGCACGCCCAAAAATTGCACCTTATCCTTTTACAACAATTATTCCAAATCTTGGTGTGCTTCGTGTTGATGATGAAAGCGATATTATTATTGCCGATATTCCTGGAATTATCGAAGGTGCTTCTGAAGGCGTTGGACTTGGAGATACTTTCTTAAAACATATTTCGCGTACAACCTGTCTTATTTTTATGGTTGACTGTTCTGATGATAATTATCTTTCTGCTTATCCAACTTTGTGTTCTGAACTTGCAAATTATTCTGATGAACTTATGGAAAAGCCGCGTATTGTTTTGTGTAATAAAATTGATGCAGAAGGTGCTTTTGAACGTGCCGTTGAACTTGCAGAAAAAATCCGCGCGGAAGAACCTGACGTAAAAGTTATTCCTGTTTCTGTTCTGGAAGGCCGTGGTATGAAAGATGCCCGCAATCAGATTATTGAACTTGTTTCTAAGCTTGATAAGACAAATGAAAAAGAACAGGAAAAAGCAGCGTCGTTTGGCGGTGAAACAAAGTCTTCTTTTTTTATGGCAAGCCGTGCAATTCCAGATAATGATGACGATGTTCAGTACCCGGGAAGTGATTCGTAGATGAAAATTGCAATGTTTGGCGGAAGTTTTAATCCTCTTCATATTGGGCATGCAATGGCTGCAGAAGCTGTTATAAATGAACGTGGCTATGATCGCGTGCTTTTTGTGCCAACCTGCGTTCCGCCTCACAAAGAAATTGCCGGTTCTTTGAATGTAAGCGCTCAGGACCGTCTTAATATGGTTCAGGCGTTCTGCGATTCTGTAAATGCTTCGGGGGCGGGCTCTTTTGGGGGGTCGCGTTCTGAGTCGGCGGCGGGCGGACATTTTATCTGCGAACCATGCGAATTTGAACGAGGCGGCATTTCTTACACAATTGATACTGTCCGCACTTTGTACAAAAAATACGAAGGTGCTTTTGAAGGAAAAATCGGACTTATAATGGGTGAAGAAATCGGTGCTGAATTTTACAAATGGAAAAATGCCGGTGAACTTATAAAGTTGTGCGATTTGATAATTGTTCCGCGTTTGCCGGGAGCGCTGGGTGTGAAAAAAGAGGCTGGGGCTGATGAAAAAACTTCTGCTGCTGGTGCCCCTGTTCCAAAAAGTGATAATTCTGAGGGGGCGGTGGTCTCTGGTAAAATCGATGGAATTTATAAAAATCGTCCTGCTCATTCCTACAAAGGTGACTTCAACTCAAAATTTGACCGCGAGAAACTTTTGGAAGCGGGCTTTCCATGTACAGTTTTATCCGAGCCGGTAATCGCTCTTTCTTCAACTGAAATCCGTTCCAGAATTGCAGCTAAAAAAAGCTGGCGGTATCTTGTTCCCCCGGCTGTTTTTGATTATATTGAAAGTAACGGTTTATATAGAAAGAATTAACAGGAATTTATGGATTATTTAACACTTACAGAAGAAATTAGACAATTTACCGAACAGTCTGTAAAAAAAAGCCGCTACGAACATTCTTTGCGTGTTGCCCAGATGTGTGCGCGTATTTGCAGGTTTTATCGTCTTGATGCAGATAAAGGCTATCTTATTGGAATAGCGCATGATATGTGTAAAGATTTACCTGCAGAACAGATGATTTCTACTGCTTCGCGGGATGGATTTGCTGTTCTTGAACTTGAAGTTAGAAAGCCTTCTTTGTTGCATGGACGGGCCGCTGCTGTTTTGATGAAAGAAAAATTTGGTGTAAAAGATAAACAGATGCTTGAAGCTATTGCAGTTCATACGTACGGTAAAGTAGGGATGTGCGATTTGTCTAAGGCTCTTTTTATTGCCGATAAAATTGAACCTGGTCGTCCACAGGCAACTCCTGAATATATAGAAAATCTTTTTACTTATGATTTTGACGGAATGTTCAGGGCTGTTCTGGAAGAAAATTATGAATATGTAAGCAAAAAAGGCTTTGAGATTTATCCTGAAACAGAAAGTGTTATGGATTTTTATATCAGAAATTTAGAGAATAAAGAGAATAAAGAGGAATAGGGTAAGAAAATGGGAAAAATCAGGGATGAGCAGAAAGGAATGATTTTTATCATAATGATTCTCGTACTTGTTGTTGCGGTGAGCGCATTCTTTGTATTTTCGCTGCATACAAACGAAGTAAAGGATTATCTTAAGAAAGATTCTTCCATCCGAATGCTTATGCTTGTTGAAGATGAAGATTCCGATGCTCTTTTTTCTACAGTATTGATTTATTATCCGTCTTCAAAGCGTGGTGCTTTAATTAACCTTCCCGGTTATACAGGTGCAATTTACGAAAGTTTGGGCCGAGTTGACCGTCTTGATTCAGTTTACAACGAACAGGGAATTTTACCTTTTAAATCTGAAGTAGAAAAACTTCTTGGAATTACAATTCCGTTTTATGATGTAATCTCTCTTGAAAATTTTATACATCTTTCTGACGTTCTTTCGGGAATGCGTGTATTCATACCATCTCCAATTGATTGTTCTGCTCCTGATGGAGAACGGTGGCTTTTGCCTTCTGGTGCGGTAAACCTTGATGGTGATAAAATTTCCATTTATTTGCGCTACCGCCTTGAAGATGAAACTGAAGCAGATTTGCAGGAACGTTATCAAAATGTAATGTCGGCATTTTTTACCGGCTTGCATGACAAAAGATATATTCTTTTTAATAAAGGAAACTTTAAGAAAATCAGCCCTTGGTTTAAGACTGGTTTGCGTTATGAAGAAGAGGAATTTCTTTTTGAAACAATTTCAGATATTGACACTGAATCAATCATTCATCAGTCAATAAATGGCTCTGTCCGAAACGTAGAAGGGCATCAGCTTTTGTTCCCTTTAAATAATGGTGAAAATCTTCGTAATTCTGTAAGACAGGTTACAAGTATGCTTGTTTCTGGAGATGGTTCTTTTACAAGCCGCGTTTATGTTCTGGAAATTCAAAATGGAACGAATGTTCAGCATCTTGCAAGAGATACTCAGCGTTTGTTCCAGCAGGCAGGCTACGATGTTCTTCCGGCTGTTAATGCAGATTCAAATGATTATGAAGACACCGTTATTATTGACCATATTGGAGATGAAGAATCAGCAAAGATTGTTGGTGATTTTATACACTGTACTAATATTGTGCAGACAGATTCTACAAAGGAGGCGGAAGTTGGCTCTGTAAAAGCCAGCGTTGATTTTACTATTATTCTTGGAAAAGACTTTAACGGTCAGTATGTAGTAAAACGACGTAATTCCAGATAAAAAATGAAAACAACAGAAGAAAAAGCAATTGAAATTGCAAAATTAATGCAGGATGGTAAAGGTCAGGATGTTGTGCTTATTGATATAAGCGGCATGAACAGCTGGACTGATTATTTTATTATTGCAACCGTAACAAGTTCTACGCAGCAGCAAGGTTTGTACAAACAGATTAAAGATTATATCAAAGAAAATGATTTGGAAATTCATCTTACAAATCGTAAACTTCCGGATGGAGATGACTGGTGCCTTGTTGATTTAGGTGCAATTGTTGTTCATCTTATGTCTCAGGATGCGCGTGCTTTTTATGATTTGGAAAAATTATGGCATGCTGGACGTACAATTGAACTTGGCGAATAATTATTTGTGAAAAACGTTCTGTAAAATGACTTATTTACAAAAAAAAAAGCGGAATTAGAATATTCTAGTTCCGCTTTTTTTTTTGTGTAATTATTCTATATCGTCAAACAATTCTTCTGTAGGATCCTGACGGTAATTAGAATAACCGTCTTCGTCTTCAATGTCGTCATAAGGTTCGTCTATATCTTCTTCTTCCTTAAAAACGTCGTCAAGATAAAGCTCTGAATCTTCGTCAAATTCGTCTAAAGCTTCATCATCTTCATCGTAGTCATCAAAATCATCATCAAAGTCTTCGTCTTCAAAATCATCAAAATCATCACCATACGAAAAAGAAAGCGAAAAATCTTCCAAATCAGAATCTGTGAACATAAAGGCACCCCATCAAAGAACTGTATAAAACTCAAACAACCCGCATAAAATGTATTTGAAAGTTCTATTATAGTCAACTGCTTTTGTAGAAATTTATTATAAACTTTTGTATATTTATTATGTTTTTATTACGTTCTGATAATTGACAATGAGGTGAAAATTTGTATAATTTTAAAAGTAATGCCGATAGAATATAAAACTAGAGCTTATGCCAAGATTAATCTGAATTTGCGGGTTTTTCCAGAGCGTGGCGATGGTTTTCATAACATAGAGAGTATTTTCCAGACAATCAACTTGTTTGATGAGCTGATTGTTTCGGTTTGTGACAAAACAGGGTGTTCAATTGAATGTGATAACTTTGAGCTACCTCAGAAAAATACCTTGATTACGGCTTATCAGGCTTTTATGGAAGTTTCGGGAAATATTCCTGGAATAAAGCTTCGTCTAAAAAAGGGTATTCCTTCTGGTGGCGGGCTTGGCGGTGGGTCTTCTGATGCTGCTGCTTTTGTAAGAGTTCTTGAAAAAATTTCTGGGAATAAACTTTCTGATTCTCAGCTTGATTATATAGCTGCAAAAACAGGAAGTGACGTATTTTTCTTTATGCACTGTGATGATGAGGGGAGTGGTTGTGCCCTTGTTTCTGGTCGTGGAGAAAAAATTAAGTCAATTGTTCCGAGAAAAGATTTATTGATTTTGCTTTTGTTTCCAAATGTAAGCAGTTCTACAAAAGAAGCTTACGCTTTAGTTGATAAAGTGCTTGCAAAAAGAGACGATTTGCAATATCCTACTTTCAGCGACTTGGAAATCATGTATAGACAATCGCCGAAAGAATGGAGATTTACAAACACATTTACACCGGTTCTTTGCAAAAGATATGCTGATGTTTGTGCTGCTATAGGTGATTTAAAAAAGTCTTCTGCAGAATATACTGATATGTCTGGCTCTGGTTCTACTGTTTTTGGTGTATTTACAAATGAGCAGGAAGCGGTTAAAAGCTGCCAACTGCTTAGTAAAACGTGGAAATGTGAACTTGTACAAACTATTTAGCTTAAACTTTAAGTTGAGCGGAGGTATGTCCTATGCAGATTACTGAACTTCGGATTAGAAAGGTCGAGGATGAAGGAAAGCTGAGAGCCTATGTTACAGTTACATTTGATAATTGTTTCGTGGTTCATAATGTAAAGATTATTGAAGGCAAGAGTGGTTTGTTTATTGCCATGCCAAGCAGAAAAACTGCAAATGGTGAATACAAAGATGTCGCTCATCCTATCAGCCCAGACTTTAGAACCGAATTGCAAGATAAGATTCTTGCAGAATTTAATGCAGGTCATGTAGAGACTGGTTCAGAAGACGACTAGTTTCTTATTGATAAAAAAAAATTGGGCCGTCGTCAAGCGGTAAGACACGGGCTTTTGGTGCCCGCATTCCACAGGTTCGAATCCTGTCGGCCCAGTTAGTTAGAAGCGTCCTTTTTATTAAGAAAGGACGCTTTTTTTTGTAAAAATCGGCCGACAGGATTCGAAACGGAGAGAGCGG